>DASXTT010000211.1:0-8052 GCA_036505255.1 Planctomycetota bacterium
GATGCCTCCGCGGACGTCGTCGAGGTTCTTGCCGGACCAGAACTCGGCCATCAGCTCGAGCCCTTCGTAGAGCGGGAGATTCAGGTCGAGGCCGAACGCCTGGCTGTCCCAGCTGTCCTCGCCGTTGATCTTCGCGGCGCCCTCGGGGAGCTCCTCGCTCGCCGTGTGGGCCCAGAGGCCGACTTCGAACGTCTTGCCGGCCATCCAGAAGTGGGGGCCCTTGTAGGCGGCCCGGATCTGGAGCGTGGGCATGGCCGCGTCGACGCCGTCGAGCGACGCCGCGCCGGCGCCGCCGTCGAGGCTCTGGTTGTCGACGGCTCCGGTCAATCCGATCATCGCCTGGAGGATGACCTGCCCCTCGCCCGCCTTGGGGGTGTATTCGAAACGCACCTGGGGACGCCGGTCGGCGAGGTTCCCCGCGTTCCACATGACGAAGTCGTTGTTGACGATCGGCATGAGCGGCGAGATGACGTCCTCGCGCTGCCCGACGGTCAAGGCGCTGTCGGTCCACGCGAGTTTGACCCAGGCGTGGCGCATGCGGAGCGCGTCGCGGGATTCGCTCGTCGTGGCCCCGTAGAAATCGACCTCGACCTTGGCGCTCGTCTTCGCGCCTCCGAGCGCCTCGACGGCGGGTCCGGTGACGTCGAAGCCGAAGCGGGTCAGCTTGGGGTGCATGTTGAACTGCGCGTCGCCCTTGGCGGCCGTGTTGGCCGAAACGGTGCCGTCCTCGGAGCGGATCCACTGCGGGAGCTGGGGATCGTTGGGCTTGGAGTCGTCGTACTGCAGGTCGAGCCGGGCGAATCCGTAGAACTTGATCTTCCAGTCGCCGGATTCGACGACCAGCCCCTGGGGCTTGGGGGGCTCGGGCTTGGGTTCCTGCCCCTGCATCATCAACATGGCGGCCACGGCGCTCAGGATCTGGATCATGGAATCCTCCCTGGCACTACGCGGTTCAATTCAGGTCCCTGTACTGCCACGATTTGTCGGTCTTGGCGGGCTTGCCGTCCGCTTCCGCGTACGGATCCAGGAAGTAGTTCAACGGGGCACCTTCCTGCTTCGGCGACAGGATGATATCGCGGCCCGTGGACAGGGTCACGCGATTGCTGGTATGGCCTCCGAAGAAGAACTGCGCGCGGTCGGGGAAGCGGTCGGCCTCGGAGCAGTCGACGGGGACCCACGTCTTGCCTGGGACGCGGAAGAAGGCCCAGCAGTGATAGCCGCCGAGTTTTTCTTTCGAGCCCTTGTCGTAGGGGAGATACAGGCCGATCTCGAAACCGCTGGCGATGCCCTGGGCCCGGCAGAGCGAGTTGAAGAGGGCGTGGAAGTCGGTGCAGTTCCCCTTGCCGACCTCGCAGGCGTGCTTCGTGCTTCCGGTGCCCCAGCCGGGATGGTTCTTGTCGTAGGTCATCTTCTGGAGCACGTAGTCGTAGATCGCGCGGGCCTTCGCGACGGTGTCCTTTTTTCCCCGGGTGACTTCGTCGGCGAGCTTGCGGATCTCGTCGTCCACGGTGACCAGGGTGTCGGGCCCCCGGAAGATGCCGTAGGAACCCGCGGGATCGGAGCCCTCGGCCCCGAACTTCTCGAGATCGATGCGGATCTCGGACCGGGTGCAGACGAACGTCATGGTGACTTCGGCGGTGGTCCCGGGAGACTCGATCTCGGCGCAGGCGATCTTGTCCCCGTACTTGTTGTCCGTGTAGATTTTCATGTCGCGGGAGAACGTGAGGTCCCGGATGGTCTGGACGGTGGAATCCTGCGGGACGGGCAGCCACAGGCGGAGCTTCTTCGTTCCCGCCGGGATCTCCAGCACGCGGCCGACGTAGGTGATGGAGAAGGTGCGGTTGTCGGCGGGCTTGAGGAATTCCCGGGCGACGGTCTGCTGGCCCTCCTGCGGATCGGAGGCCTGGGGCGCGGCGGGCGCCATCCAACCCAGAACGAACACGGGCACGAGCAATGCGCGAATCATGGCGGTGATCTTCCTTCAGGATTTCGGACGCAACAAATGGAACCGACGATCCCGGTGGAGTGGAGGGCTCGACGAAACTGGAACGGGCGTTGAAAGTCGGGAGGGTCGGACCCGCCACCCTAGGCGGGCGTCAATCAGCCGAAAGAGAAGAGGAAGGAAATACCCATTCTGAGCGCCGTCATATATACGCCAGACGGCCGAGGGCGGCAAGCAAAATTCATCCGCCCGAGGAGGGGCGGCGCGCTATAAAGAGGAAGATGGGCCTTTCGACCCTGGACTTCGTCGTCGCGTTCCGGGCCCTGAGTTCGCGCACCTGCTCGGTGGCGGACCTGCGCCGCGCGCTCAAGGTCCAGTCGGCGCACGTGGAGAAAGGGCGGCGTCTCTCCCTCGCCGAGGCGCTCTCGGAGGAGAGGATCCTCTCCCCCCAGCGGGCCGGCGAGCTGACCACGCAACCGATCCTCGATATCCGGCGCGATCCCGCGACGCTGGCCGCGACGGGCGAGCTCTTCCTCGCCACGGAGTCCGCGACGGAGCCCGAGCTCGACCGCGTCATCGATGCGCTGGCCCGGCCCGCCGACCCCCGCACGCTCCAGGAAGTCCCCGTGCCGCCCTCGCTGACCGGATACGACATCGCCTGGGAGGTGGGCCGGAGCCGGACGGGATCGGTCTATCGGGGCTCGAAGCGCGGGACGACCGTGCCGGTGGCGATCAAGGTCTTCCGAAAGGAGGTCTTCGCATCGACCTCGGCGAGGCGCGCTTTCCTCGAGAGAATAGGTCCCCGTCCGCCGGACGACTGGTCCGACTACATCAGGGTCCTCGAGGCGACGGAAGCGGACGGGCATTCCGTCGTGATCCAGGAATTCGTCGATGGAACACCGCTGGAAACGCTTCTGGCCGAGCGAAAGCTCTCGCTCCGCCGGGGATTCGAGGTCGTGGCGCGCACGGCGGCCGCCCTGGCGCCGGCCCACGCGGCGCGAAAGGCGCATGGCCGGCTCTCCACGCGGTCCATCTTCGTCCAGGGGAGCGACCGCCCGAAGATCGACAGCACCGTGTGGCCGGATGACGCGACGCCGGCGGATGACGTGGCGGCGCTGGGCGGGATCCTGTACGAGATCGCCGCGGGGCAGCCTCCCTTCGGCGGGTTCCGGTCGACGCAGCTGAAGCCGCCGTCGCGATACAATCCGGCGGCCGCGGGCGCCGCGGAGCGGATCATCCTGAAAGCGCTCGCGCGGGATCCCGCGCGGCGCTATCCGGACGCGGCGGCCCTCGCCGCCGATCTCGGCCGGTACCTCCGCCACGAGGAGGTGACGGCGGACGTGGAGCCCGGCGAGGCGTCGCCCCCGTCCACGCCGGTGATGCGAACCCGTTCCGGCCGGAAGCGCAGGATCATCGTCGCGATCGTCTCCCTTCTCATCATCAACGGATTCTACATTGCCTCCAGGGTGACCCGAAGCGCTCCCAAGGCGCCGGATTCGAAACCCGCTCCGGTCGCCCTGGTCCCCCCGCGGGCGCCACCTACTCCGCCGCCCCACAAGGCTCCCGCGCCTCCGCCCGCGCCGCGGCCCGCTCTTCGGAAGGAGGAGCTGGCGCGCAAGGGGTCCCTGAAACCGGCCGACGAGATCGATTTCCGGATGCGCGCGACCGGGTTCCTGGCGAAGCGCGAGTTCGCGGAGCTCGACCGGCTCGGAGAGGAGGCGCTGATCCGCGGCCCGGAACGTGATTGGGCCCACCATTACCGGGCGGTTGCGGCGCTCGAGCGCGGGGACGCGCAGGCGGCCCTGGATCACTCCGACCGGGCCTCGGCCCTCGGAATGGAGACTCCCGAACTGCACGCGCTGCGTCTCGAGATCCGCCTGGCCCGGGCGGAGTACCGGCTTGCCCTGGCGGAGCTCGATCGGCTCTATCCGCGGGAGAAGCTCTCGCTGGCGAACCAGGAGATCCTGCGGCTGGGGAGGCAGATCGAGCAGGACCGCGAGAACGCCGCGCTCTTCATCCGCCGGGGGGCCCTCCACCTCCACCGCCGGCTCGTCTCGAGGGCGGTGGAGGATTTCCACAAGGCGGTGTCGCTGGGCGAATCGCGGGCCATCTACTTCCTGGCGCTGGCGCTTCGGGAGGATCAGCGGCTCGACGAGGCGGGGGAGGCGCTGCGGCGGTTCATCGCGGCGCACGGGAATCTCCCGGGCGCCGGGGAGGCTAGGGCGCTTCTGGCGTCGCTTCCGAAATAGGAGCGTCGGGGGCCTCAAGCCGGATGTCCCGCAGGTCGGCGTCCTGCACGATCCGCACCTGCTGGTCGCGGGCGAGCTGGAGCATGGCGAGGAAGGTGCCGACGATCCGCGACCGGTCCCGTCCGGGGCCGACGAGCTCGAAGAATCCCACCGACTTCCGTACCGCGAGCGCCTTGAGGATCGCCTCGATCCACGCCTCGATCGGGATGTCCCCGTAGAGGATGGTCAGAGAGGCGTCGAGGCGCGTCGATTTCAGGAGCCGCGAGTAGACCAGGACCAGGTCCCACAGCTCCATGTGGCGGAGGGGTTCCTGCTCGGTTTCCCCCTCCAGCTTCAGCCGGGGGCGGCCGTGGCGCTCCAGCCGTTCGGAGAAGAGGCGGTCGAGGCCGCGGGAGCGATCCTTGAACCGCTTGTAGTCGAGAAGTTTCCGGATCAGGTCGACGGAGGTGTCGCCCTCCTCGTCCGTCTCCTCCATGCCGTCGTCGGCGCGCCGCTCGGGCGGAACGAGGATGCGGGTCTTGATGAGCATGAGCTGGGAGGCGACGACGAGGAACTCGCCGGCCACGCCGAGGTCGAGCTTTTGCATCGTCGTGATGTAGCTCACGTACTGCTCGGCGATCTGCGCGAGGGAGACCCGGGTGATGTCGACCTCCGCCTCCTTCACGAGGTGGAGCAGGAGGTCGAGCGGGCCGAAGTAGTTTTCGACGCGGACCTTGTAGGAGAGCGGGCCCTCCTCCAGGGTCGGGGACACTTGGGGGGGCGCGGCGGGCCCCGAAGGAGAGGCTCCGCCACCCTTCAGGGCGGGCGAAACGGTCAGGGCCGGGGAGGGTGGCACGTCGGGGGTCCTCTCTCTCCCTGTCTTATCGGCCATGTCAGGGCTTCGGCTTGACCCGGAAGACGGCCTCGCGGACCTCGGCCATGGTCTGCTCCGCGATGGCGCGGGCCTTCGCGTTCCCGGCGGCGAGGATCTCGTCGAGGCGGTCGGGGCGGGCGTCGAGCTCCCGCCGGCGCTCCCGGATGGGGCGGAGGAATTCGACGACCCGTTCGGCGAGCTCTTTTTTGTCTTCCAGGCAGCCAATCATCGCCGTCGTGCACAACGTGTAGATCTCGGTCCGCCGCTCGGGAGGTGAAAAAAGGGCGTGCCAGGAATAGACGTTGCAGATCTCGGGACGGCCGGGATCGGTGCGCCGCTGGCGCTGAGGGTCGGTGAACATGGACTGGACTTTCTTGCGGATTTCGGCCTCGGAGTCCTGCAAGCCGATCGCGTTGCCGTAGCTCTTCGACATCTTGCGGCCGTCGAGGCCGAGGAGGAGCGGGACCTTGGTCAGCCTGGGCTGGGGCTCGGGAAAGATCTCGCGCTTGAAGACGTGGTTGAACCGGCGGACGATTTCGCGGGTCAGCTCGAGGTGCGGCAGCTGGTCCTGTCCGACGGGAACGGCCTCTCCTTTGTACAGGCCGATGTCGGCGGCCTGGAGGACCGGGTAGCCGAGGAAGGCGTAGTTGTCGACGCCCTTGGAGGCGAGTTCCTTCATCTGGTCCTTGTAGGTGGGGACGCGCTCGAGCCAGCCGAGGGGCGTCACGCAGGAGAAGAGAAGGTGGAGCTCGGCGTGTTGAGGAACCGCGGACTGGACGAAGATCGTCGCCTTCTCCGGGTCGACGCCGCAGGCGAGCCAGTCGGCCACGTTGTCTCGGATCCAGGCCGGGATGCGGCCCGCCTCCTGGTACTCGCTCGTGAGGGCGTGCCAGTCGGCGACCATGAAGAAGGCGTCGCACTCCTCCTGGAGGGCGACCCAGTTCTGGAGGGCGCCGAAGTAATGGCCGATGTGGAGCGGGCCGGTGGGCCGCATGCCGGAGAGGAGTCGCTTCTTCTTCACGCGGGTGTCCATTGTATCCGTCGCGCTCACCGGTAGAGGGTGGCCTCCGCCGCCATGGCGAAGACGGGGCCCGCGGCGGCTTCGAAGGCCCGAAGGCACAGGACGACGAGGGGCGTGATGACCTGCGCGGCGCCGAGGTAGACCAGGAACATCGTGATGAAAAGGCCGTAAGGTTCGACGGCGTCGATCACGGCCCGGAGGTCGCCCGGAACGAAGTGGCGCAGGATGCGGGAGCCGTCGAGCGGCGGAATGGGGAGGAGGTTGAACGCCCCCAGCAGGAGGTTGATGAAGACGAACGTGACGAGGAAGAATCCGTTCCAGGTGAGGGCGCCGTCGGAGAGGACGGCGGACGGGACCGCGTGGACGAACGTCACGCAGAGGGCGAATCCGACGCCGGCGAGGAAGAAGTTGGAGACCGGGCCGGCCGCGGCGGAGAGGCACATGCCCAGCGAAGGGTTGCGGAAGTGGAGCGGGTTGATCTGGACGGGCTTCGCGCCGCCGAAGATGAAGCGCCCCCCCGAGCCGAGGTAGAGGACGATCGGGAGCAGGAGGGTCATGAAGGGGTCGATGTGGTGGATGGGATTCCACGAGAGGCGGTTGTCGTTTTTCCCCGTGGGATCGCCGAGCCACCAGGCGACGCGGGCGTGCATCTGTTCGTGGAAGATGACCGAGATGAAGAGCGCGAGCAGGCTGAGGATGATCTTGGGGGCGTGGTCCATGGGTTCGGGGTCCGGCCCGGCCCATCATAGCGGGCGCTCTTCGGGGGAGTAAAGAGCGGATGGCGGCCGCGGCGTGGGCGTCGAGGGTGCTGGACCTGGTCTATCCGCGTTCCTGCGAGCGGTGCGGCGCGCGGCTCGAGGGGGCGGACATGGATCTGACGTGCGCGGACTGCGCGCCCTGCGCGGAGTGGATCGAGGGCCCCGCCTGCCCCCGGTGCGGCGCGGAGCGGGCGCCCTTCGGGTGTCCCGAGTGCCGGGGCCGGGCGTTTCCCTTTCGGGGCGCGGTGGCGGCGGGCCGCTACGCGGGATTCGTGCGGGACCTGGTGCACAAGCTCAAGTTCGGGGGCCGGACCGATCTGGCGCGGCCGCTGGCGCGCCGGCTCGCGGGGCGGGTCGCGGCGGCGCCGTGGGGAGCGTCGGTGAGGACGGTCGTCCCGGTGCCCATGCGGCGGCTCAAGCTCCTCTTCGAGCGCGGCTACAATCCGGCGGAGCTCCTGGCGGGGCGCCTGGCGCGGGAGCTGGGGCGGCCGATGAGGCGGTGGCTCGCGCAGGTGCGGCCGACGCCGTCGCAGACGTCGCTGTCGGGCGGGGAGCGGCGGCGGAATCCGCGGGGGGCCTACCGGGCGCCGCGCGGCCGCGGTGTGGTGTTGCTTGTGGACGACGTGCTTACCACGGGAGCGACGGCCGGCGAATGTGCACGAGCCCTGAAAACCGCCGGAGCCTCGGCGGTCTACCTGGCGGTGGTGGGGAGATGAACCGGCGATCAGCCGACAGCGGTCAGCAGTCAGCCTCAGAAGGCCACAGCCGTCCGCAATCAGCCGGAGGCCATCTGACGCGAGCCGACACCCATCAGCAGCCGACGGTCAACCGTCCACGGTCGCCGGGAACTGAACTCACTTTTTATTGACGGCATGCAAGGATTCACTAGGATGCCTGCGTCCTAGAAGACAAAGCGCAGCAGGAGCTCGACATGGTGAAACGGACCGGACTGGTTCTGATGATGGCCCTGGTGGCCGTCACGTTCAGCGGCTGCTCGCACGACAGCGGCAGCGTCTTCTACCGGGCCTTCAAGCACCTCGAGTGGCACATCCTCGGGGCGTACAAGGATCTCGTCGACCTGCATCGCGAGATCGACCGCTACTTCTTCGACCTCGACGAGCGCGATCCGGACCGGTACTAGGCCGCGCGCGGCGATTCACGGGAACGATTCGAACCCCGGGCCAGGACGGCCCGGGGTTCTTTTTTTTGGGGGGCGAATCCGGGTTGAA
>DASXTT010000212.1:0-9676 GCA_036505255.1 Planctomycetota bacterium
GCGCCCGACTCATCCCCACGCGAGGGTACTTGAACTATCGGCATTGGCCCCGCCGACCTTGAGGGACGGGCGGGGGAGTTTCCAGTTCCGAGATCCCAGATTCCAGTTTCTGAAGTTTCGAGTTGCGAGAAGTTGCGAGACCGGCTGGGTACTCGCAACTTCGGGAACCGGGATCTGGGATCTGGAAACGGGGAGCTACGCCTGACCTCCAAGCGCCGTGTTCAGGGCTTGGTTGGCTTCAAGGGCCTTCGCCTCGTCACCCGCCCGTTGGAATGCGTCCCGGGCGAAGGCGAACTTTTGCGCGCGCATCGCCGCCTCGCCGGTCCGGATCCAGGTCTGGGGGATGACGAGCTCGGGCCGCACCTTGAAAACCCACTCGACGAGGAAGGTGTCTCCGCCGTCGACGGCCTGGCGCAGGACCTTGTCGATCCGGTCCTTCGAACCGGACCGCTCGTAGAACATCATGGCGATGGTCGGGCGCCCCTCGTCCATGAAGCGGTCCCCGTGGCGGTCATGGTCGGCGGGCGTCTGGCGCGGGTCGGTGAGGAGGACCCGCACCTTTTCGGGAAGCGGCGTTGAGGCCATCCACCTAACTACCTACCCCGCTCGACGCGGCCCTGTCAAGGCGGCCCGATATAATGGGCCCGATTTTCCCCGGAGGCTCCCCATGAACCTGCGCGCTTTGGCCGTCCTCGCGACCACCCTCCTGATCCTCGCCTCGCTCTTCGTCAGCGGCTTCTCGCTCGGCCGCGCCACCGCGGCGGGACGTCCCCTCGTGCAGGTGCTCGACCGGGACGCGCTCCACGAGGTTCTCGGGCGGGTCGACGATTTTTCCAAGCCGTTCGTCGCGGCCACGAACGCAGCCCGGCCGTCCGTCGTCCACATCCTCACGACGCGGCTCGTCGAATACCGGGACCCCTTCGCCGACTTCTGGGACTCGTACGAGGGGACGCCCTTCCGGGGACGAAAGCGGGTGAGCCGCCAGCAGTCGACGGGATCCGGCGCGATCATCGATTCCCGCGGCTACATCCTGACCAACTCCCACGTCGTGCGGGACGCCGTCGAGATCCGGGTCCATCTCGCTGACGGCCGCATGCTCATGGCCGAGCCGATCGGGAGCGACAAGAACAATCGCCTCGCCCGGGTCGACAACCAGGCCGATCTGGGCCTGATCAAGGTGGACGCCCGCGACCTGCCGGTGATCCCCCTCGGCGACTCCGACAAGGTCGAGGTGGGCCAGTGGGTGATCGCCATCGGCAATCCGTTCGGCCTCGAGCAGACGGTGACCGCGGGGATCGTCAGCGCGAAGGGGCGATCGGGCGTGGGAGTGGCCCAGGACGAGGATTTCATCCAGACCGACACCGCGATCAACCCCGGGAACAGCGGCGGCCCGCTCGTCGACCTGCAGGGCCGGATCGTGGGTATCAACACGGCCATCGTCAGCCGCAGCGGCGGCTCCCAGGGGATCGGCTTCGCCATTCCCATCAACTTCGCGCGCGAACGCATGCTCTCGCGGCTGGAAAAATAACTTGGGATTGCGATCCGCGCGTGGTTATCCTGCCCCGAATGGCCCGGAGCGTTTCCGGACCCGACCTGTGGGGAGATTGTCTCGGGAGGTGGCGATGCGGACCTGTGGAATCATCCTCTTGGCCCTGGTTTTCGTCTTCGTGGCGGTCGGGTGCGGCGGGCCGTTCTACCTGGCCAACGCGCTCAGCGACTGGTACGCCCAGCAGTACGGCTCGTCCCCCTGGCTGTTCGGAAACGTCATCTCGGCCGGCCTCTACGGGATCGTGGCCGGCGTGGCCTGGTGGTTGGACGAAGTGTTCGTCAACACCTACTACTTCTGGGCCAAGGACGCCCAGCCCGGCGGCGACGGGAAGGGGACGTTCTACGAACACAAGGCCCCCACGGCCGGCAAGAAAATGAAATAGCCGTCGGGATCTTCATCCGGCCGCATCCGCGCCCCCGGGCGAGGGTTGACGGCGCGCCCGGGGGCGTGCTACAAGGATTCCATGGCCGCAGGATTCCAGGGCGGACGGCGCGAGAAGCGCCGCAAGCGCAAGAAGAACAGGAAGAAGAAGTAGCTTCCCGTTCCCCGTCTCCCGTTCCCCGTTCCGGAAGCTTCAGGCTTCAAGCCGCATCGAGGGAACGATCAATCCCAGGTGGACCACTCCGGGAAGAGTTCATCCCGCCACTTCTTCAACAGGGTGGGATCGTGCTTTCGGGCCGCCTCCAGCGTCGCTTCCGGGGGACGCTTCAGGCCGCACTCGGGCCGTGTCGAAAGATTCACGAGCGCGGTGAGCGCCGCGGTGAGCACGCCCTCCTCGGGATCCTGCAGGAGATGCCACGCCACGAGGCCGTCCTCCCGCCTCAGGACCAGCGTCGATACTTCCTTCGCCTGCTTCTCGCGGTGCCCGACCGGTGCGGCGTCGAACTTGTCCACCGCTTCGCGGAGCGGCGCCGGCGCGTCGTCGTACAGGGGCGTGAAGGGCGCGCGGCCCCGGGCGGCCTTCCCGCTCGCCCCTTCCGGGATGAAGACCTGCCGCCGGCCGTCGTCGAACAATACCCGGCCTGACTGGACCTGGACCCGGGAAATCCCGGACGCGTCCACCGTCAGCGTGTAGCGGCATCCGAGGTCGACGCACGTGGTCGCGGGAGTGGCCACTTGGAACAGGCGGGGCCGGGCCTCCTTCGTGATGCGCGCGTGGATCGTCCCTTGATCGAGCCGCAGCTTGTGCATCTCCTCGTCGATCCGCTCGACGCGGACCCGGGCGCCGGGCTCCGCGAGAACGTGGCCGTACCGCCCCATGTCGAACCGGCGTCGCCCGTCCTCCTGCATGACCCAGGCGCGGTCCGGGGGCGGGGATTCCGGCGCGCGGTGAAGCGCCTGCCACGCGCCGACCGCGAAAAGCGCGGCGGCCGCGAGCCCGGCGGCCCACGCGAAAGAAAGCGACCGCCGGCGCCTCGGCGCCCCCAGCGCCGCGGGGGCCAACAGACGCTCCAGCCCCTCGACCTCCGGGTCGCGGCCCGTCCGATCCCACAGGTAATCGTCGCTCATCGCCAGCCTTCCTTCTTCAACAGCGGCCTCAACAACTCCATTCCTCGGTGAAGGTTCACCCGCACGGACGCGGGAGCCAGGCCCGTCGCCGCCGCGATCTCCGGCCCCGTCAATCCCTCCACCAGCCGCATCATCAGCGTTTCGCGGTAGGCTTCGGGAAGCGATCGGAGCACATCCAGGACGCGCTCCCGCAGCTCGTCGTTGTCCCGGGGCGGCGCCGCGACGTCCCTCAGGGGCTCCTCGACCGGGCGCGCCCGGAGCTTCCTCAGCCGCGAGACCGCCAGGTTGCGCGCGATCGCGTGCACCCACGGCCCGAACGCCGCGGCGTCCTGAAGCTCTCCGAGTTTCCGGTGAACCGTCAGAAAAACCTCCTGTGCCGCCTCGCGCGCCTCCTCCGGATCGAGCCGCCCCAGGAGCACCGCGTGGACGGACCGCGAGAACCTCCGGTACAGGTCGGCGAACGCGGAGGCGTCGCCTCCCCGCGCGGCCTCCACGACCGGCGCGACATCGTCCCCGACCTCCACCCGCGGCGGCTCCATCACGGAAAGCATGATAGCCCTAATTCGCCCCTTCGCAGGACGGGCACGAGGCGGGGAAGAGCTCCTCCGACTTGGTCCGCTTCATGGCGTCCAGTCCTTCCTTCATCCCCATTTTGAGGGCCTCCCGCATCCGGTCGGCTTCCTGGTCGGTCATCCTCAGCCGCGCGAACCGCCGGGCGACGTACTTTTCAACCAGCTTCTCCAGCGCGCCGTGGCGGGTCTTGGTGTCGTCGCTCTTCAGCGCTTCGACCGTTTCCTTCGGGAACCCATCCCCGAAAAACGGCGGCAGGCCGTCCTTCCGGGGCGATTTCCAGCCGTTGTCCCGGGCGTAGCTCGAGTACGCCCGGAAGGCCGCGTGCACGGAAACGCAGATAGGGCACTTCGGCACGAACCACTCGTCCTTCTTGTCCAGGATCCGGTCGACAAGCTCCGCTTGGGCCCCGTCCTCGACCAGGCCCTCGAAGACCCCGTGAAACAGGAACCGCGTACGCTCCGAACTCGAGACGGGGCTTCCTCCCTCCTGCAGCCGGAAGGTGCCGGCGAGACCCAGGACCGCGAACGACGCCGCCGCGATGATTTTCACGTTACCCTCCGATCAGGTTCCGGATCCGCATCCGCACTTCGGGGTCCTCCGTCGCCGCGAGGACCTTCCGCAGGGTGGGCTCGGCGAACCGGCCGTACTTGCGCAGCGCGGCCATGGCGGCCTCGCGGGCCTCGATCGAATCTTCGCCCAGCTTCGCGGCTTGCGCGGCGATGGCCGTTTCCATTTCGGGAGTCAGGATCTCCGCGCGTCCCACGAGGACGCGAACAAGGTTTTCGGGCTTCGGCTCGATCGTGATCGGAAGAATGACGTCCGTGGCGCGGCGCGGAACGACGTAGAAGACGCGCAGGCCCGGCTCGAACCACGAGTCGCGCCAGGTCTTGATCATGGCCTTCGCTTCCCGTTCGTAGAGGCCCTGGGTCGTGAGGATCTTCGCCAGGTCCCCCATCAGGTCCCCGACCCCGTGGCTCGCGTCCGGCCTCTCCAGCGAGACTTCGTCCGTCAGGCCGCAGTGGATCCCGTACCCGACCTTGCCGCCGCGATTCTCGAAGAGCACGACTTGTGCGATCGGGTCCTTGCCGACGTTTCGAACCGTGACCTTGTCGCCGGCCAGCGTCACGCGCAGGGGAAGGTCGAAGGTCCCCACTCCGCGGTAGAAGAGGAATTTCTCATGCTCGGTGTTGGCCCCGCAGACGCGGACGGGATTCGCGTCGGTCTCGCGGGCGGGGTAGTAGTGGCTGTCGCCGACTTCGTTGGGAAGTTCGACCTTCGCGCCCGGGAGCACTTTCACGCCGCCCCAATCGATGCCCTTGCCGACTTGCCGGGCCCTGGGGTACCACTCGGTGATCTTTCCCTTGGGGAAGTCGACCTTGACCGAGAGCGTCGTCTCGCGGTCGGAGTAGAAATAGAGAACGGGTGTTTCCATTCGGACGCTGGCCACCTCGCAACCCTTGCAGCCGCGGCAGCACTCTTTTCCGTTGCACGAGGCGGCCTGGCAGTTGCAGTGGACATGTCCGCAGCCGGCGCAGGGCGCGCCGTGGCGCAGGCCCTTCGGAGCGCCCGTCGCGGTGTAGACGAACGACGGAAGGTCGCTCGGGCCCGAAAGCGGGCGCCACTCGAGCGAGGCGCCGTCGCCGCCGGATACCGACGTGAAGGTGCCCCATTCATGGACGACGACTCTGGCGGAATCCTGGGGCGCGGCGCCCGACGTCAGGAGCGCGGCCGTGGCGAGGGCGATGAGCATGCGCATGTCTTGTCCTCCGTGTTCGTTCTGCCGGACAAGACGCGCGCGGATCGGAGAGCGTTAACGACGATCGGCGATTCGCGCCCCGAGGGTCCCGAGGATGGCCCCCGCGACGCCCGCCAGGGGGCCAAGCGCGGCGAGGCCGATGAGGAATCCGAGAACGCCCCCGAGCGTACGCCGATCGTCCGCGGTCAGGGCCTCCGCGGATGCGGGCCGGCGGCGGGTGCGGGCGCGAAGGGTCGAGACGGCGATCAGCATGGGAATCTCCTCCTCTGAGAAGACCTTACGGCTGACCTGTGCCGTCCGGGGACACATCCGGGTATTGGAACAGATTCCAGATCCCAGATTCCGAAGTTTTGAGCTTCGAGCCGGAGGGGCGGTGACGCCCGATCAGTCTTCGAGCGGGAGAATCGCCCCGGCCCGATCGACCAGGAACCACTTCCAAGTGGCGACGTGGGTGTTGTGATTCTCCGCGACGCGGACCATCCAGGGATCCCCGGGCCCCGCCGATTCGTGCTCGATCATCACGATCGCCCGGACTTCGTCCTTTGAGCGCTCCGCAATGAACTTTGCCCACTGGCGCACCTCGGACATGGCGGCGACGCGATCCAGGGCGTCATCGGCGGTGAGGACCGGAATTGGATTGGAGCTCGCGCATCCGGCGAGCGCGGCGGCGACGATCAGACTTGGAATGATCCTGATCCCCACGTTGAACCCCTCTCCAGTACTATCGGCTGATACGCGCCCGACCGCTGAAAACGATGGTGACGACGCCTGGGGCTGGATCTGCGGGTTCCGGCTTGTCAGCCCCCCGGCGATGTTGCCGGAAGCTTGACCGAAAGAGCCCCGGAAAAGGATAGTGCCGCCATGCCGCCCCTCAACAAGGCCTACATGATCCAGACGGCCAGGCAGAAATTTCATGGCTCGAACCCCAAGCTCGCGGGGCCGGCGGGCATGGAGTTCAACACGTACATCGAAGGGATGTGCGCGGCCATCTGCGAGGCGCACAATCAGTGGCGGACCAAGGCGTTTTTCAAAGGCCTCCTGATCAACGGTCCCACCGCGATCGGCGGGAGACTCGAGGGACCGAACCTCGAGCTGCTGATCGGCGCGAATGCTCCAAGGTCCGGGATCCAGGGATGGGGCCCCAAGTTCAGCAAGGCCATCGCCGGCGTCCTCGGCGCCGCCTGGAAGGAATACCAGCAATCCTTCAGTGTTCCCGGCCTTCCCTGGTACCCCACCTTCGCCGCCGTTCCCAACAAGATGGCGGCGCCGACGCCCAACACGCCGACCCCGCTGTCGTCCTGCACGAATAACCTGGGGATACTCTCCCCGAGCTCGCTGAAAGCCCGGATGTCCTCCGCGCTGGGAACCCCGGGACCGTCGAGCGGCGAGCTGTTCGAGTCCGTCGCCGCGGGATTCTACGCGGCCGTGCAGATGTGGCTGCCATCCCAGCCGGTCACCAATGTCCTCGCCAAGGGTTCGGTGCCCAATTACGCGCCGCCCTATGTTCCGGTCGGCCCGGTCGTGATGGGCGACAACATATCGGCGCCGGGACACTTGCTTACCTGAAGCTCCGGGGAGGCGCCGATGACGCGCGTGCTCCTGATCAATCCGCCCTCCCCTGAGCGGCTCGGCTCCCCGCTTCTCGGGCTGCAGTACGTGGCCGCGGCCCTGCTGGAGCGCGGCTGCGAGGTCCGCGTCATCGATGCCGCCGCCCGCTATTTCGATCGCGACTTCAACTGGATCGTTTCCGAGGCGGAATCCTTCCGGCCCGAGATGATCGGCTTCGGCCTCTTCACCCGCTGGGTCTGGCATGCCTACCGGCTGGTCGAGTCCTTTCGTGGAAGAGCCCCGCTCCTCGTGGCCGGCGGCGCTCACACCACCGTGCGGCCCGACGAAGCGCTTGACCACGGTTTCGACATCGCGGTGACCGGCGAGGCGGAGCGGACGATCGTGGAACTGGTCGATCACCTCGAAGTCGGGAAGCCGCTGGAGCATATACACGGCATCCGCTATCGGGCCGCCGGCGGCTCGGTCCGAAGCGGGGTGCCGGCCGGCCCGATCGCAGACCTGGACGCCCTCGCCCTCCCGCAGCTGGCTCAGGACCTGTTCGATCGGCGCTGGTACGATCCCTCGGGGGACGAAGTCATCCCCGGGGGCATCCTCACCAGCCGGGGATGCCCGGCCCGGTGCACCTTCTGCGCGAACTATGTCACGGGCCGCGCCTTCCGCCACCGGTCGTCGTCGTCCGTCGTCGCCGAGCTGAACGCCTATCACCGCCGGTGCGGCGCGCGGTTCTTCCCGTTCTGGGACGACGCGCTGACCGCCAATATTCCGCGCCTGTACGATCTGTGCGACGCGATCGCCGCGGGGATCGATTTCCCCCTGCGATGGAGCGCCATCACGCGCGCGACGATGGTGAAGCCCGACCTGCTCCGCGCCATGAAGCGCGCGGGGCTGGTCGCCATCAACTTCGGGGTTGAAAGCGGGGACGACGAGATCCTGCGCGCGATCCGGAAGGGGGTCTCGACCGGGCAGGTCGTGCGCGCCCTGGAGTGGGCGAAGGCCGAAGGCCTGGTGACGGCCTGCAATTTCATGCTCGGATTCCCGCAGGAGTCGCCGGCCGCGCTGGAGCGCACGCTGGACTTCATGCGGCGAATCGAGCCGCTCGTGGACAGCTTCAGCACGATGGGCGTCGTGGTGCCCTTCCCGGGCACGCCCCTGTACGAGGACTGGCACCTCCGATTCGGATTCACCGACTGGTGGCTGCGCGAGGAGTTCAGCCGGTATTCGCCCCCGCCTCCCATGGACGATTTCGACCGCTTTTACCGGCACTACATCGACGACACGAACCTCGACCTCGATTTCTTCCGGTACGGCGACGAGATGCGGTCGCTGATCCGCGCCTGCATGAAATTCAAGGCGGAGCACAATCTGGCCCGGATGGGACTGTTGAAAGATCCGGTGTTTCGCTCGGGGCCGACCGAGCTGTTCACCGGGGTGGCGGCGCCCGCATGAGCAATCCATCGATGATCGGCTGGGACCACCCCGACACGGCCCGGTATTACGAGGCCTTCGACCGGCGCCATGGACGGTACCGTCGCGCGAATCGGATCTTGGCAGCGCATGCCGCCTTGGCTCCTGGATTGCGAGTCCTCGACGTGGCCGCCGGCGCTGGCGGCACGGCTCGCTCGGCGCTCAAGCGCCTCGGCCCTGGCGGCAATGTAGTTTGCTTCGAGCCGGCGGCGGCGATGCGGGCCCTCGGCGAGAAGTCGCTTCCCAATCCGCGGGTCTCCTGGAGGGAGGACTGGCCGGTGGAACCGGACGCCTTCGACCGCATCCTCTGCGGCGCGGCGATCTGGCAGCTGCGTCCTCTCGAAGAGACCTTCCGCCGGTGTTTCGCCCTTCTGCGGCCCGGAGGCGGCCTGGTCTTCGATCTTCCGTCACTGTACTTGGGCGAGCCCGACGAACCGGGCGGCGGCCGCGATCCGTACCTGATCGAGCTGTCAGCGTCGCTGGCGGCCGGGCGCACGAATGCGGCCGAATCCTGCACGCCCCTGCCGGGTGCCGCCGCCATCGAGGGACTTCTCGCCACTGCGGGGTTTCGCGCGGAACGCTGGGGCTTCATTCTCCCGTTTCGCCAGCGGGCCTATCGCGATTGGCTCAAGATCCCGCCGACCACCGACGGAATCCTGGCGGGGCTGGACGCGCGCGAGCGGGCCCAGGCGATCGACGGCGCGTTCCGGCGGGTCGATCCGGACGCCTGGCGGCAGGAACGATGGACCGGTTGGACCGCGTGGAAGGCGACCTCATGATCGCGGCGACGGCCGTCCGCCCGTTGCGCGATTCGGCGGCGCGCCTCGCCGACCCGTCGGCCCTGCGGAGGGAGGCGGCGGATCGGGGCTATTTGTTCTTCCGTCGTCTGATCGACCCGGCGGAGGTCCTCGCGCTTCGGTCCCTGGTGCTGGAGGTCTGCCGCGAATTCGGAGCGCTGGCGGAGGGCTCGGCGCTGATGGACGGGGTGGCCCGGCCCGAGACGCGCCTCGGCGATTATGACGATCCCCGGTGGGTGGCGCTGCAGTGCCGCGTCATGCCGTCTCCGGATTTCCGCCGGCTGGGAGAGAACGCCGCGGTCCGGGGCGTCCTGGAGACGATCTTCGAGGGTCCCGCCCTGGGGGAGCGGGGCGACACGTGCCGGGTTTTCTCGCCGAATACGCCGGACCTGACCACGCTCCCGCACCAGGATCGCTACTACGTGCGCGGCGAACCGGCGCTGTGGACAGTGTGGATCC
>DASXTT010000213.1:0-2189 GCA_036505255.1 Planctomycetota bacterium
ATCGCCACCTTGTGGGAATCCTCGTACTTGTCGCGCAGGCCCCGGAGCATCGTGATGACGTCCGCCTCGGCGGGCTCGTCGAGCTTGACGAGCTGGAACCGGCGCGCGAGGGCCGCGTCCTTTTCGAAGTACTTTTTGTACTCGCTCCACGTCGTCGCGGCGATCGTGCGCAGCTCGCCGCGGGCCAGCGCGGGCTTCAGCAGGTTGGCGGCGTCGCCCCCTCCCGCGGCGCCCCCCGCGCCGATCAGGGTGTGCGCCTCGTCGATGAACATGATGATCGGCTTCGGCGAGGCCTTGACCTCCTGGATGACCTGCTTGAGCCGGTTCTCGAACTCGCCCTTCACGCTGGCGCCGGCCTGGAGGAGCCCCATGTCGAGGCCGACGATCTCCACGTCCTTCAGGATGTCGGGCACATCGCCCTCGACGACGCGCAGGGCGAGCCCTTCCACGACGGCCGTCTTTCCGACGCCCGCATCGCCGACGACGATGGGGTTGTTCTTCCGGCGCCGCCCGAGGATGTCGATCATCTGGCGGATTTCCCGGTCGCGGCCGAAGACGGGGTCGATCGTCCCTTCGCGGGCCCGCCCCGTGAAGTCGACGCCGTACTTCTTCAGCGCGCTGTCGCCGCCGCCCGCCCCGCCGCCCCCGCCCCCCTTCTCTTCGGCCCCGCGCGCGAACGTCGCCGCGCCCTCGCTCGACTTCGAGACGATGACCGCGTAGTTCGTCTTCAGCTCGTCCCGCCGGATGCCCTGGAAGAGCTCGGTGTAGTCCTCCGACGTGAACCGCATCGGGTTGGACAGGAGGGCGCGAAGGAGGATGCCCGACCTGATCTCAGCGAGGTTGTGATCGAGCGACGCGAGGACCCACGCTTCCTGGATCCAGTCGATGAGCAGGGGGGAAAAGACCGGGCGCCCGGCGCTTCCGGTCCGGAACCGCTCCGTGATGTTGTTGATCGCCTTCCGCGCGCGGCCGGAGTCGACCTCGAAATGCTTCAGGATCCAGTTCAAGTCGGCGGTGGCGTCCTCGAGCAGCAGCGCCAGGACGTGCTCGACCGTCACCTCGTAGTGGCCGCGGGAAACGCACACGCCGGCGGCCGACTCGAGCGTCCGCGAGCAGAAGCGGTTCAGGCGGGTCAGGAGGGACCGGATCTCAACGCTGACCATGGATTCGCCCTTTCATCTTGTAGGAGAGGGACTGGTTCGCGCCGGGCGCCTTCCCGATCCAGGTCGACCATCCCAGCCGGCCCTCGGGACCGCCCAGGCGCAGCGCCGGAATCTCCTCGCGCCGCAGCCACAGCTTGACCTCGTAGTCCAGCCCGTCCGAATTGAACCGGTCGACGATTTCCTCCAGCTCCGCCGTCTTGTCTCCCGGGGGAAGGAACGCCAGGAAGTCCGCGAGCCCGAGCCGGTCGAGCCGGACCCGGAAGCTGGCCCCCCGGTCGAAGATCCGGCTGCCGATGTTCATGTCCTGCCCCAGCCGGTTTCGATGCGCCCCGACGCGGCACTGCTCCTCTTCCGGGATGTCGAGCCACCGGCCCGCGAACTGCTCGATTTCGACCGTGATCCCGGGAAAATAATCGGACAGGATGCCCCGGAGGGCGGTGGCCGGCCGCGTGCGCTGCGTCCAGAGCCCGGCGTACGCCAGGAGGCGGATCGCCGGAATGCGCGGCGGCGGCGTCCCCGGATCGGGCAGCAGCCCCGCCAGGAGGAGGAAGAGCCGGGACAGCGGATCCACGCCGCCGAAGCGGAACCGGACCAGGTGCCGGTATTTCTCCCAGGTCCGGTACAGCATGGAAACGGTCCGGTGGTGGAAGAGGTCCATGAAGGGCCGGGTCAGCCCCGCGTCTTCGTCCTGGTGAAGCAGCGACTCCGTGAAGTGGATGGGGAGCGGCGATCCGGCGCCGTAGATTCCGAGGAAGGCCGTGGTCAGCTCGAACCGCGGACCGTCGGGGCCCTCCGGCTCCTCCGCCGTGAGCTTCAGGACGTCGGAGGAGGCGAACGCCAGGGTGAGGTCGGAACGGAACCTGATGACCTCCCGCTCCGGGGGACCCTGCGTCCCGACGGGGGCGGAATTCGGAAACAGGATCTGCAGAAGCTGGACGATCCGGTAGAAGGAGAACCGGTGCGGCTCCGCGAGGAGCTGCCGGCTCAGAGGGTGATCCTGCCACCGGCCTTCGGCGGCCACGTGTA
>DASXTT010000214.1:0-9514 GCA_036505255.1 Planctomycetota bacterium
TGCTGGGCAAGATCTTCGGGTACGGCGTGGAGAGGGCCTTCCAGATGGCACGCGAGGTGGACACGACGGGCCGGGTGATCGTGTGGACCGGCGCCTTGGAACAGGCGGAAGTGAAACGCGACCGGATACACGGGTACGGCGCCGATCCCAGAATTCCCCACTGCAAGGGATCGATGAGCGCGATCGTGGAGCCGGCCGAGCAATGACCCCGCCCCGCCGCCGACGACCGGTCCTTTCCCTCCTCGGGAAGGTCGGCCGCTCCCTGGCCTACGTCGCCTCGCTTCCGGAGCGGGCGATCCGCTCCGCGTCCGCGGCGGGTGGCGGGGCTTCGCGCCTCGCGACCGACACGGCCCTGCCGCGCTCCTTCCGTCGGACGAACCTCTACGGCTTCCTGATCGGCAATTTCCAGAGGTTCCTCATCGAGGACGTGGGTCGGGTGAAAGGGGCGTACGGCGGCCTGGGAGATCGGCTCCCGAAGAACTTTCTCGCGAGGAAGACGGTCGGCGACGTGGTGGAGGCGGCGGGCATCGTCGCCCTCCGGTACTCGCCCCTTTGGTTTTTCGCGCTCATCAGCGGCGTGGCGTCGGGGTCGCGGATCTTCCTGAAGCGCGTGGTGCGGGAGCTGAAGAAGGACGGGGCGCTCGCCCCGGACGCCAATATCGGAACGGCCGAGGATCTGCTGAAGGAGGTGCAAAGGGCGTCGCTGACGACGACGGTCCCCTTCGACGCGCCGCCGCTCTCGTTTCGCGACCTGGGCGACCTGCGGCGCCAGCTCACGCGGGAGTACCGGCGGCTCTACCGGACGACGCGGAAGTCGCTCCCCACTCCGGAAGCGCTCTGGAAGCGGATGATGAGGGTGCGGGCGCGGCAGGCCATCCCATTCCTGCGGCTTTCGGGCGCGATGACGCTGGCGGGGGCGCGGGCGGCGGGACGGACGACGGGCCACCTCTTCCGCGAGAAGGTCATCCGCTCCTACGCCAAGTCGATCGACGAGGTGCGGAAGGAGGGGTTCGGTTCGTTTTTCGCGGCGTCGGCGCGCCCGTATCTCGGGGCGATGTCCGGCGCTTTCAATCCGGCAACGTTGACCTTCACCGAGCGAATGCTGACGCGCCGCAAGAAGTGAATCAGGCCTCGGCCGGGCTCTCGAGCTGCTTCTTCCGGTCCTCCCACTGCTCCCACGTCATCAGGATCTCTCGGGCGCTGGAGCCGTTGTGCTTGCCGACGATGCCGAACTGCTCCATCGTCTCGATGAGGCGCGACGCGCGGGAATAGCCCACCTGCAGCTTGCGCTGGAGGAGCGAGGTCGACCCCCGCTGTTCCTGCAGGACGATCCGTACGGCGTCCTCGAAAAGCTCGTCGTCGATGGAACCCTCCGCCTCGGTGGCCTGGTCGATCTGTACGAGCTCCTGATGGTAGACCGGCGTCCCCTTGCTCTTCAGGAACTGGACGACGCCGCGGATCTCCTCGTCGCTCGTGAAGGTGCACTGGCCGCGCTGGAGCTGGTAGGTCGGGGCCATCAGGGTGAGCATGTCGCCCTTCCCGAGGAGCCGCTCCGCGCCCTTGGCGTCGAGGATGATCCGGCTCTCGATCGCGCTGGCCACCCGGAAGCCGATCCGCGAGGGCATGTTCGCCTTGATAAGGCCCGTGATGACGTCGGTCGAGGGCCGCTGCGTGGCGCAGATCAGGTGGATGCCCACGGCGCGCGCCTTGGCCGCGATCATGGCGATCGACGCCTCGACCTCCTTGCGGGAGGTCTGCATCAGGTTGGCCATTTCGTCGATGACGACGACGATGTAGGGCAGGAACGTCGGCGAGGCCTTCACCTCCTCGTCGGAGTGGCCCTGCTCCCGGAGGCGCTCCACCACCCCCTTTTCCCCGAGCTTGTTGAACGAGTCCATGTTGCGGACCTGCACCCGCTTGAACAGGGCGTACCGGTCTTCCATCTCCTTGAGAAGCCATTCGAGGATCTGCGCGGCCTTCCGGGGATCGTCGATGACCGGGGCCCACAGATGGGGGATGTCCGCGAAGGAGGCGAGCTCGACTTTCTTCGGGTCGATGAGGATCAGCTTCATCTCATCCCAGCTCATGCCGACGAGGAGCGTCGTGATGATCGTGTTCAGGCAGACGCTCTTGCCGGAACCGGTCGAGCCGCCGATGAGCAGGTGGGGCATCGCGGTGAGGCTCTTGACGATCGCTTCGCCGGAGTTCGTCTTCCCCAGGATGATCGGCAGGGGGATCTTGCGCAGGTCGCGGTACCCCCGTTCGAGGAAGGACCGCATCCGGACGATGTCGGCCGTCGGGTTCGGGACTTCGATGCCGACCGTGGTCTT
Organism: Planctomycetota bacterium; assembly: GCA_036505255.1. Classification (GTDB taxonomy): domain Bacteria; phylum Planctomycetota; class MHYJ01; order MHYJ01; family JACPRB01; genus DASRJF01. Next base: position 2,331 of record DASXTT010000214.1, read on the forward strand.
GTTCGGGATCGGGGCGACGACGCGGACCTGCGCGGCCAGCTTCATCGTCAGCTCGGCCTCGCGCTGGGCGACCGAGGCGCACGTCGTTCCCGGGGCCAGCTCGAGTTCGAACGTCGTGGTGGCGGGGCCGATTTCGTAGTGGACGCACTTGGCCGAGATTTCGTACTCCCGCAGGGTGTTCTCGATGACGGCGATCCGGTCCCGGATCTCGGGCTCGCGCATCGAGGCGCGGCTTTCCGGGGCCTCCTCGAAGATCTCGATCGGCGGCTGCTCGTAGGGGAGGAGCTTGGGCCGGTGGTGCGACTCCGCGGCCGCCTTGAGGGCGTTCCGCGACTCCCGCCTCGGGGCGGGAACCACCGGCGCCGCGGCGTCGAGGGCGGGTTCCTCCTCCACCGTCGACGGCGCGGGGAGGCTGACGCTCGGGGCGGGTCCCGCCTCGGCGAGCGCTTCCGCGAACCGGCGACGCTCTTCGGCCACCGACTCCGCGATCCGGGTCGCCGCCTCCTCCATCTCGTCCCGTTCCGGCTTCGTTTCGCGGACGACGGCCGGGTCGGCCTGCCGCCGGCCCAGGAGGCCGGCCATCCATCGGGCCGCGGCCGCGACGCCCTTGTAGATCATCCAATCCGTGGCCAGGACGATCGAAACGCAGAAGGCGAGGACGACGACGAGCCAGGTTCCAGCCGTCCCGAGGTCGCGCGTAAGCGCCAGTTCGAGCCCCTTGCCGTAGATCCCGCCCAGCCCCGGCATCGTGCCGGCCAGGGCGAGGGACCGCGGATCCAGGAGGGGCTGGATCGAAAGGAGCGTGGAGAGCGCCAGGATCGCGACGATCGCCGCGAAGAGTTTCAGGTAGAGGCTCGCCGGCTTCCGGCGGAAGAAGACGAGGAAGGACCAGAACCCGACGAGGAAGACCACGAGGTAGGCCGCCAAGCCGAAATGGGCGAGGAGGCCGTAGGCGACCCGCGAGCCGATGAGGCCTCCGCGATTGTGCACGGGATTATTCGGCGGGTGCTGGATGCTCGAAATGTCCCCGGGGTCGTAGGAGACGAGCGACACGAGGACGAAGAAGGCGCACAGGACGAAGAGGAGGGCGCCCAGCTCCTGGAATTTCTCGCGGAACGCGACCGCGCTCCCCGCCGGCATTTCCTTCGCTTTCCTGCCCACATCACCTCCCGCGCGTCAGGAACCACGCCGCGGCGGCCAGGCCCGCCGCCACGCCGTAGACCGAGAACACCAGGAACCGGTTCCGCGCCGAGAGTTTCTCCACGACGCGGATCGAGACGAGGCTCAGCCCGAAGGTGACCCCCGCCCCGAGAAGTATCGGTACAAGGGGGAGGTCGACTTGACCGAGATCGAGCTTCCGCGCCTTCCAGGCGCAGGCTCCCAGGATGGCCGGGATGGAAAGGAGGAACGAGAACCGGACCGCCTCGGCCCGTTCGATCCCGCAGAGCCAGCCCGCGCCGATGGTGCTGCCGGACCTGGAGAGACCCGGGAGCCGCGCGGCCTGCGCCAATCCGATCACGATGATCTTCCACCAGGGGGCGTCGGCAATTCTCTGGTCGCCCCGGGAGAAGCGGTCGGCGACGAAGAGAAAGATTCCGTTGGCGACGAAGCAGGCGCAGATTAGGAGGGGCATTCCCTGGGCCTTTTCGATCCGGCCCCCGAAAAGAGCGCCCACCGCGAAAATGGGAAGGGTGGCGACGACGAGACCGGCGAGCTCCCTCCGGCCGGCCGAGGAGACCAGCGCGGCGATGCGGGCGCGGTAGTACAGGAAGACCGCCGCCAGCGACGCGAGATGGAGGATGAGGGTGAAGACCAGGTTGCTCTCGAGGTCCTTCATGCCGAGCAGGTGGTTGGCGAGGGCGAGGTGGCCGGAGCTCGAGATCGGCAGGAACTCGGTCAGGCCCTGGATGACTCCGAGAATCAGGGCCTCGGTGGTGGACATCGGATCTCCTGCCCGGTTATCGGCGGGCGGAAGGCGGCGGCTTCACTAAAGGAGTCCGACGAGCAGCCTCGCCAGGTCCTTCTTCGAAATTCGCCGGAACAATTCCCGCGACCCGTCCGCGTGGAGGACCGTCGCGTCGATCCGGTCGGCACCGAAGGCGGCGGGGGAATCGAGCACGACGTGGTCGAGCCGCTTGCGGCGGAGTTTTCCGAGGGCGTTGGCGACCTCGTCCTCCGATTCCAGCGCGAAACCGATGAGAATCCGGGTCCCCTTGCGGCGGCCCATCTCCTCGAGGATGTCCGGGGTCTTGACGAGCGGAACCGCCATGCGCGCGGGACCCTTCTTGATCTTCCCCTTCACGCGCCGGGCGGGCCGGTAATCGCTGACGGCTGCGGTGGCGATCACCGCGTCCGCCGTTCCGAATGTTTTCATCGCGGCCGCGCGCATTTCGAGCGCCGTCACGACGCGGACCACCTTCACGGCCCGGGGGTCGGGCAGGGTCGAGGGTCCGGTGACGAGGGTTACGCGGTGACCGGCTCGGGCGGCGGCCTCCGCGCAGGCGAAGCCCATGGCGCCCGTGGAGGGATTGGAAAAGTAGCGGACGTCGTCGAGATATTCCCGGGTCGGGCCCGCCGTGACTAGGACGTGCACAGAAGGCCCTCGACTTCCTTCACGATCTCGAGGGGTTCGGCCAGCCGCCCCACCGCGTACGTCCCGCACGCGAGAAAGCCTTCATTCGGCTCGACGATACGGAATCCCAGCTCGCGAATCGCGGCGAGGTTTTTCTGGAAGGCCTTGTTGCCCCACATCCGGTCGTTCATCGCCGGCGCGACGAGGACCGGACAGCGGACCGCGAGGAGGAGCGAGGTGAGCATGTCGTCGGCCAGGCCGTGGGCCATCTTCGCGATGAGGTTGGCCGTCGCGGGGGCGACGAGGACGAGGTCCGCCGACTCGGTGAGCGAGATGTGGGTGGCGTCGATGACGCTCTCGGGGTCGAACGGGTCGACCATCACCCGGAGCCGGGTGATCGTCTGGAAGGTGAGGGGGCCGACGAAGTGGGTGGCGGCCTTCGTCATGACCACGGGGACCCGCGCGCCGCGCTGGACCAGCTGCGAGACGACCTCGGCCGCCTTGAAGGCCGCGATGGAGCCGCCGACCCCGACCACGACCGTCTTCCCGTCGAGCGGCTTCCGGGGCCCCGGCTTCCTGGCCATCTATTCCTTCTTGCGGGGCTTCCGCTCCGTCTCCTCGTCGAGCATCCCCTCCCACTGGAGCTTGCCCTGGCGGATCTCCTCGAGCGCCACGTCGATCAGGTTCTTGTGGTCCGTCTCCACGAGCCGGGCGGCGCCCTTGACGAGCTCCTTCACCCGCTTCTGGATCAGGACCGTGAGCTTGAACCGCCCGCCGAACTTCTCGGCCAGGGCATCGATCTCGGATTTGTCCATCACGCCCTCGATCATAAGAGATTCCTCTTTCTCAGCTCATTCTCGATTTCCCCGGCCGCCTGTTCGACGGTCCGGTTGATCACGATCACGTCGAACTCGCTCTTGCGCGCCATTTCGCCGGAAGCCCGCGACAGCCGCCTCCGCGTTTCGTCCGGGCCGTCGCCCCGGGTCGCCATCCGCCGCTCCAGGTCGTCGGGCGAGGGCGGCATGAGGAAGATCCCGAGGGTGGGGCGTCCCGACGCCCGCACGGCCGCGTGTCCCTGCACGTCGATGGCCAGGATCACCGTCCGCCCCTCCGAGAGGAGCCGGTCGACGGGCTCCGCCGGCGTCCCGTACTTGTGGCCGTGGATCGTCGCGTGCTCCAGGAACCGGCCTTCGGCGACCTCCTTTTCGAAGCGCTCCGGAGTGTAGAAAATATAGTCGCGCCCGGTCACCTCGCCCATCCGGCGCGGGCGGGTGGTCGCCGACACCGACCGCACCAACCCGGGAAGCTTGAGGAGCTTCTCGACGACCGTGGTCTTGCCCACGCCCGAGGGTCCCGACACCACGACCAGGGTTCCGATCTTGCTCATTCGACGTTCTCGGCCTGCTCTTTGATTTTTTCCAGCTCGGCCTTGATCCGGACCGCCGCCTCCGAAATCTCGGCGTCGCTTCCCTTGGAGGCGAGGGTGTTCGTCTCGCGCACCATCTCCTGCGTGAGGAAGTCGAGCCGGCGGCCGATGGCCCCGCCCTCCTTCAGGATCTGCCGGCAGGTTCCCACGTGGGCGGTGAGGCGCTGAAGCTCCTCGCTGATGTCGCACTTGTCGGCGAAGAGCGCGATCTCCTTCGCCACGTCCGCCTTGGAGGACTCGAGGCCCCGCGACGCCAGCACGGCGCCGATGCGCTCGTCGAGCTTCTGCTGATACGCCTGGAGGACGCCGGGCGCCCGGACCCGGATCCGCTCGGACGCCGCGTCGATCATGTCGAGCCGGGCCAGGATGTCCTTTTGGATGCCGGCTCCCTCGCGCGCGCGCATCCTCGCGAGATCGCCGAGGGCGCGTTCCACGAGGCGCCGGGCGGAGGCCCAGGCCTGGCCGGTCTGATTCGTCTCGGGCTCCGCCGAGTTCCACGCCTGAGGCACCGAGAGTACGGCGTGAAAGGGGACGGGCTCCTTCAGCCCGATCGACTTCCGGATGGCGTCGAGGCGCCGGTAGAACTCCCGGAGGCGCCGGGGGTCGGGCTGGGCGCCCGGGTCCGGACCGAGCCGCTTCACGGTGACCGCGACGTTGACGCTGCCCCGGCTCATCTTCGAACGGACGAGGCGGTCGATCTCCCCCTCATAGCGCGAGAGCTGCTCGGGGAGGCTGATCTTCACCGACAGAAAGCGGTGATTGACGGACCGCGTTTCCACGTCGATGTCGAATCGGCGGCCGCGCCCGGAGGCCCGGCCGAATCCCGTCATGCTGTTCATCGATCAGGGTCGTCCCGGGGGCGGCGCGGTGGTTTCGGTCCTCCCGGGCACCATGCTCTCTTTCCGTTCGCCTCCCCCGCGCGTGGCCAGAAGGTTGATCCAGATCGCCAGGAGGAGGAAGGCGACCGCGAGGCCGATGGTGAAGCGGTTGATGTGCTGTCCCGCCTTGGTTCCGAAAAAGGTGTCGCTCCCCATTCCGCCGAAGGCCCCCGCGAGCCCCTCGCTCTGGGAGGGGGTGATCACGACCATGAAGATCAGCAGGAGGCAGACCAGCGCGAAGACGATGCTCAACAGGACCAGCATGCCCTACTCCTTGTATCGGACGATCTTTGCGAAGGACGCGGCGTCCAGGCTGGCGCCGCCGACAAGGGCGCCGTCCACGTCCTCCTGCGCCATCAGGTCCCGAATGTTGTCCGGCTTCACGCTGCCGCCGTAGAGGATGCGGATCCGCTCCGCCGCCTCGGGCCCCGCGATCCTCCCCAGGGTGTTCCTCAGGAAATGGTGGACCTCCTGGGCCTGGTGCGGGCTCGCCGTCCGGCCCGTTCCGATGGCCCAGACGGGCTCGTACGCGAGGACGGCGCGGGCCGCGTCCCCGGGCGCGACGCCCTCGAAAGCCTTTTGGGCCTGGCGTTCCACCACCTTTCGGGTGTCCCCCGCGGAGCGCTCCTCGAGAAGCTCGCCCACGCACACGATCGGGATCAGTTCGTGGGCCAGGGCCGCCCGGAGCTTCCGGTTCACGAGCTCGTTCGACTCGCCCATGATGTGGCGCCGTTCGCTGTGGCCCACGATCACGTGCGTGCAGCCCGCCTCGCGAAGCATCGGGGGAGAAATCTCGCCCGTGAACGCCCCTTTCGCCTCCCAGTGGACGTCCTGCGCCCCGAGCCGGATGGAGGATCCGTCGAGGACTTCGCGCACCCTGCCGAGGGCGAGGTAGGGCGGGCAGACCAAGACCTCGATCCCTTCCACGGGCCGCTCGTCGAGGTCCTTCCGGATCGCCCGGGCGAGCGCCTCGGCCTCCCCCAGGGATCCGTTCATTTTCCAGTTGCCGGCGATCAGGGGGGGCCGCATCGGAATCGATCATTATGCGATTCGCCCCTGCAGGGTCAACCGTAATGTGGCTATGGACAGTTGTCAGACTTCAGACGTCAGACTTCAGAAGGAGGTGGGTAGTGCTCAGTTCTCTGACACCAGCCTGAAAACTGAGGTTTTTCTGAAGTCCGAAGTCTGAATTCTGACAACCCACCCATAACCCGGGGGCCCTTCCCTGCGCGAACCCCGCGGGGTATGATGAAGCGACCGGAGGAGATCTCGATGAAAGCCTTGTCTTGCCTGCTGATTCTGGCCTTCCCCGCGCTCGCGGCGGCGCAGGAGGGGCCCCGCGACCCCCTGAAGGACATCAAGATCGGGGATCGGGTGCAGGTCGAGCTGCGGACGGGCTTCTCGATCCAGGGCCAGATCATCTCGACCGACCCCAAGATCACCGCGGTCGAGAAGATGCCGGTGATCACCCTGGACGTCAAATGGGAATATCCGGAGCTCAAAGGTTATGTCGGGATCGAACGGATCCACATCAAGTCCGTGACCAAGCTCCCCAGGCTGGACGCGAAAGAACTCGAAGCGCGTGACAAGGCCCGGGAGGAAGCGCTGAAAAAAATGATGGCCGAGGACTCGGCCCGCCGGGCCCGGATGGCGGAGACCGAACTCGAGGGCGAAAGGGCGAAGAAGGAGGCGGAGAAGAAGGAGAAGGGCGAGAAGCTGAAGGGGGTCGGGGCCGAACTCGAGGCCAAGGCCGAGATGCTCAAGAAGGGCGCCGAGCTGTACGCCAAGTATCCCCCTTCGGACGGATGGGGCCCGGAAAAGGCCAAGGAGATCGCGCAGAAGACGATCACCAAGGTCCCGGCCACCGAGGCTGAGCGCGACTTCATCTCCAACATGGATGTCTGGCTGCAGTACCAGAACTATCTCAAGGAGAAGGAAAAGGCGGCCGTCGAGAAGGAGCCCGCTCCCGAGCCGAGGAAGGAAGAGGCTCCGAAGCCCTAGCGGCCCTCCGGCGGCGGGGAAAAGGCCCGGGGCCGCGCGCCGGCCCCCGACCCAACCCCCGCCGTCCGTCCGCCACCGACCCTCTTGGACTACCGCGGCATTACGCTCGACCCCTTCCAGGAGAAGGCGATCGGGCACATCAACCGGGGCGCCTCCGTCCTCGTGGCCGCCCCCACCGGCGCCGGAAAAACCCTCGTCGCGGAATACGCGGTCGAAAAATGCGTCGCCGAGGGGGCCCGCGCCATCTACACGGCCCCGATCAAGGCGCTCTCCAACCAGAAATTCCGCGACTTCACCGCCCTCTACG
>DASXTT010000215.1:0-6463 GCA_036505255.1 Planctomycetota bacterium
ACGAAGCTCCGGGAGGAGAACGAGGCCGCGATCGCCCGCCACGGCGACATCCTGGGAACGGAGCTCGAGCACCGGATGCGCGAGGAGCTGCAGACCCTGCGGCAGAAGGCGGAAAAGGAGCTGGGCCAGACCCTCGCGGAGCTCAAGACCCAGCTCGAGACGGCGGCCCGCCGGGCCGCGGCCGAGGTCCGGGACCGCCTCGCGAAGTAGTCATGGAACCCGCCCGCGCACCCCAGGGCCGGCGCGTCGCCGCCGTCGGATCCATTTTCCTGGTCGCGCTCTTCCTCGGCCTGATGAGCTTCCTGATCCTGCCGACCCTTCCACCGGTCCTTTTCAGCGGGGTCGGCCGCCTCGCGATGGAAACGGGCGCCGGAATCCGCGACCATTGGGAGGTCTGCGCGTCGGCCTTCGCGCTCCTCTTCCTGATCACCGGCCTCGGCTACGCCGACCGCCTCCTCAAGCCCCTCACCTGGGCGGCCCTCGCCACCCTCGCCTTTTTCCTCCTGGCGACGTGGTGGGCCCTCCGGACCGCCCCCGGCGGCCTCATCAAGTTGTGACGTTTGACGATTTAACGTTAAACTGTCACACGCCCGCGCCGCGCCACGAAGAGAAACCTCGGGAAGGGGAAGAGCGTCCCGCCGGCGATCCGGGGGTAGGCCCGGCGCAGCCGGGCGCCATAGGCCTCCTCGAACTCCGCCCGCTCCCGGCCGTCGAGCCGCTCCAGCATCGGCCGCAGGGTCGACCCGCGCGACCATTCCAGGACGGGGTCCCGCCCCGGGAGGAGGTGGAGATAGACGGCGGTCCAGGCGTCCACCTCGAAACCGAGCCCTCCGAGCGTTTCAACGTACCACCGCGGTTCCCGGAGAGGGGAGGGGAGGCGGGCATCCGCGCACTTCTCCCGCCACGTGCCCTCGCGAGCCGTCTCCGCCAGGGCCGTGTGAATCGGCTCCGCGGCATTCGCCGGCATCTGGACCGCGAGGACGCCCCCCGGCGCGACAAGCCCCGCGAGCCGGGGCAGAAGGCCCTCGTGATCGGGGATCAACTGGAGGGCGGCGTTGGAGACGACGAGATCGAGCGGCGCGGGAGGGTCCCACGTCGCGGCGTCGGCCTGGATGAACTCGAGCCGCCCCGGGAGGGCGGACTCCCTCGCGGCCGCGAGCATTTCCTGCGACGAATCCACGCCCGTGACCCGGGCCCGCGGCCAGCGGTCGGCCAGCACGCGGGTCAAATCCCCGGGGCCGCATCCGAGGTCGGCGGCCGCGGCGACGGGATAGTCGGGCACGCGGGCGAGCAGGTCGTAAAAGGGGCGCGACCGTTCGGCGCTGAACTTCCGGTACTGGTGGACGTCCCACATGTTCGGGGGGGATCCGGTGGGGTTCAGGTTCCCGAGGGGGTCGGGCCGAGGGGCCGGCCCGTGACCGAGTCGCGCCCCCGGCGCTTCGACTCGAAGAGCGCGTCGTCGGCGACCCGCAGGAGGTCCTCGAGCTTGACGTTGGTCCCCGAGAGCGCCGTCACGCCGATCGAGAGGGTGGACCGGATCGGCTTCAGGGGGTCGAGGACGTTCGTGAACTCCTTGGACCGGACATCGCGGCGGAGCTGCTCCGCCTTGGCGAGGGCGTGGTCGTAGGCCGTTTCGGGCATCAGGATGACGAATTCGTCGCCGCCGTAGCGGCACACGGTGTCGACCGCGCGGGTCTGGTTCTTGAAGATCTTGGCCGTCTCGAGCAGGACCAGGTCGCCCGCCTGATGGCCGAACGTGTCGTTGACCTCCTTGAACCGGTCGATGTCGATCATCAGAAGCGAGAGCTCGCGGCCGTACCGGAGGGCGCGCCGCACCTCGTTGGGGAACTTCTGGTCGAAGTAGCGCCGGTTGTAGACCCCGGTCGTCTGGTCAAGGATCGACTGGATCCGCATCGTCTCATAGAGCTGGATGTTGACGAGGCGGAGGCCGATGAGGCTCGAGAGCGTGTGGAGGAGGTCCTGGTACCCCTTGAGCGCGCGCTCGTTGCCCTCGAGCAGGCCGATCTCCTTGGGATGGAAGGCCACCTCGATCACGCCGAGGTTGGCGTCGCGCCCCCGCAGCGGAAGGACGGCGCCCGAGGCCGTGACATGCCCGGGGTCGAGCCCCGTGGCGACGCGGACGAGGGGATGGTCCTCCTGCAGGCGCAGGCGACGCTTGCGCGTCTTCTCCGTCGAGTAGGCCAGCTCGAGCGCCTCGCCCCGGAGGAGGTAGAAGGTGATCTGCTCGTAGTCGAGGCCGTCCCGCGAGCAGAGGATCTGGGCGGCCCGCTCGAGCATCTCCTCCTCTTCGTCGACGTGCATGAGCTGGGCGGCCAGCTCGGGGACGCGGCGCAGCTTCTCGGTCAGGGCGAAGATGCGGCTGTTGGCGACGGCGACCTCGCCGATCTTCTCGCGCATGCTCTGCTCGAGGCGCTTGCGGATCGTCAGGTCGCGGATCGACCCCACGTCGACGTCCCGGCCGTCGAGGCGGATGCGGCTGACGGAGAACTCCACGGGGCGCTTCTCGCCGGTCTTGCCGACGATCTTGAGCTCGAACCGGTCGGTGGAGTCCGAGGTCTGGGTCGCGCGGATCAGGTTGAAGGTTTCGGCCGACTCGGGGGCCACGAGCGTGGGCCCCGTCAGGACGCCCGAGAGACACTCCTCGCGGGAATAGCCCGTGAGGTGCTCGAAGGCCGGGTTGACGTCGATGAACCTCTGGGTGTCGGAGTCGAGGAGATAGAGGGCGTCGTTGGAATGGCGGAACACCGCCGCGTTGGTGCCCGCCGCCGAAGCGTCGTTCACGCGCGCGCCCACGGCCCCCATGACCGGGGGAATGTCATCAGTCGGCACCTGGAACCCCTTACCCATATTAAACGGGTTTCCGGCCGAAATTGCAAGGAACGGACCCCTACCAGCGGGGGGGCCGGCCCCGCTCGGCGCCGGGCCCGAAGAAGTCGACCAGGAGCGACGCCACCTCCGCCGGCCGCTCGAGGAGCGAAACGTGCCCGGCCCCCTTGATCGTCTCCACCCGCGCCCCGGGAATCCCCCCCGCGAGCGCGGTCTGCTCCGGCGGGATCTCCCGGTCCGCGTCCGACCCCGCCACCAGGGTGGGCACCCTCACCGAGCGCAGGGAACCCGTCAGGTCGACGGCCTTCGCGGCGTCGAGCCACCGCGTCATCGAGGCGAAGGACCCCCGGCCGACGAGGAGAAGGTCCACTTCCTCGAGCCCCTGCTCGGCGTTGGTGAAATGGCGCGAGAGGAAGCGCAGGAAGGCGCGGCTCCGGGTGAAAGGATACACCACGCGCCGGATTCCGGGCGCCGAAAGAAACCGCGCCCCCTTCCTCAGGCCGTCCGATCCCCGGAGGATTGGATTCAACAGCGCCAGCCGGGTCACCCGGCCGGGATGGCGAAGGGCCAGGGTCAGCGCCAGGGTCGCGCCCATCGAATGGCCCGCCACGAAGGCGGGGGAGGCCGATCGGGAGTCGAGAAGGGCGGCCAGCCAGTCGGCGTACCATTCGAAGGTGTAGGGGACGTCCGGCTTTTCCGAGTCCCCCCATCCCGGCAGGTCGGGCGCGAGGCACCGGTAGCGGACCGCGAGGCGGGGCCACACGCGCCGCCAGTTGGAAGCGCCCCCGCCCCAGCCGTGGACGAGGAGGAGGGGATCGCCCGATCCCTGCTCGGCCCCGACCGCGTCAATCCCGAGCGCGTGGAATGAAACTCTGTCCATGATTCGTTTCAGGCTTACTCAGGCTTGGGGCGACCTTTCGCGATAGCGCCACCAATGCCTGGTGATAGTGTCACGCGGCTTGAAGCTTTGAGCTTGAAGCTTGAAGCTCGGACCCCCGCTAGGGGGTCCGAGCTGGATTGCGGATGAAACTCTGGAGCGGCCGGAGCCCGCCGGCGCGCGGGGCGCAATGGACCCAGGTCCGCGTCCGGGTCCGCGTGATCAGGCCCACGACGGCCAGGCGGGCCAGGTGGTGCGACACCGAGGGCTGCTTGAGCCCGGTGATCCGGCAGATCTGGTCGACGGTCAAGCCGCGCCGGTTCCGCCGGCTTCCCCGGCAGATCACCTGGTAGACCCGGCGGCGTCCCGGGTTCGCGAGCGCCTTGAAGAGGGCGTTGAGTCGGTTCACGCGGCGGCTCCAGATATTCCGTTTTCCTCATATAGTATAACCCATGAAGTAGCACCCAGCATTCGGCGGTCAGCAATCAGCCGGATGACGGAATCAGGAATCAGGAATCAAGAATCAAGAATCAGAAAGCTTCCACGGTCAGCGAAAGAGATTTTCGATCACGGGTTTCCATTTCTCTTCCACCACTTTCCGCTTCACCTTGAGCGTGGGCGTCAGCTCGCCGGACTCCGGCGTGAAATCGCGGTCGAGGAGCGCGAAGCGCTTCACCGTCTCGTGCTGGGGAAGGTCGGCGTTGATCGCGTCCAGGTGGCCCTGCAGCGCGGCGAGGACCGGCGGATGGGTCGTGAGCGCCGCGCGGCTCAACCCCGGGAACTCCCGCTCGAGGACCGCGAAGTCGGGCACGATGAGCGCCGCCGCGAACTTCCGCCGGTCGCCGAGGAGCACCGCGTTCGCGACGAACGGATGCTGGCGGATCCGGGCCTCGATCGGCGCGGGCGCGATGTACTTTCCCCCGCTCGTCTTCAGGAGATCCTTCTTCCGGTCCGTGATCTTCAGGTACCCGTCGTCGTCGAGCTCGCCGATGTCCCCCGTCCGGAACCATCCGTCCGAAGAAAGGACCGCGGCCGTCTCCTCCGGCCGGTTGTGGTAGCCCATCATTACGAGCGGGCCCCTCACGAGGATTTCGCCGTCCTCCGGCGCGATCCGGACTTCGGCCCCCGAGATGGGCGGGCCGACGGTCCCGATCTTCACCGCCCCCGGCCGGTTCAGCGTGATCACGGGGGAAGTCTCGGTGAGCCCGTATCCCTCGATGAGCGTGAAACCGAGGGCGTTGAAGAACTCGTTCGTCTCCTTCCCGAGCGGCGCGCCGCCGGACACGAGAAGCCGGATCCGCCCGCCGGTCCGCGCCCGGATCTTCCGAAGGACGAGGAAGCGGGCCAGTCCGTGCCGGACCTTGAGGCCGAACGGCGCGCGCCGCCCGCGCATCCGGTATTCCGCCTCGGCCGCGCCGATCCTCAGCGCCCACCGCGCGAGGCGCTTCCGCCACGCCGGCATCGACTCGATCGACAGGAGGACCCGGTCGTGGACCTTTTCGAAGAACCTCGGCACCGAGCAGAGGATCGTGGGGCGCACCTCAAGAAGGTTCTTCGCGACCGAGTCGGTCGACTCCGCGTAGGCGACGACCGCCCCCCGGGAAAAGATGGCGTAGTCCACGATCCGCTGGAACGCGTGGGAGATCGGAAGGAAGGAGAGGCTCACGTCCTCCGGGGTGAACGTGACGATCTCGAGGAGCGCCGTCACGTTGGAGACGATGTTCCGGTGCGAGAGCATCACGCCTTTCGGTGTCCCCGTGGTTCCGGACGTGTAGATGATCGTGGCGAGCGCCGCGGGGTCGGTCTCCACGACCGGCGGCGGCCCCGTCGCCCCGGCGAGGAACGACTCGAATGAAGTGACCCCAGGAGCGGGGTCGAAGACGACGGCGTCGCGCCCCGGCCCGAGCTTCGCGAGCTGCGCGGCGTTCTCGGCGAAGACGAGCTTCGCGCCCGAGTCGGCGAGGATGAACCCCACCTGGTCGGGCGGAAGGGTCGAGTAGAGCGGCACGGTGACCGCGCCGATCCGCTGGGCCGCGTAGTCGACGATCGCCCACTCCGGCCGGTTGTAGGAAAGCAGCGCGATGCGGTCGCCCGGCCGTACGCCGCGGGCGGCGAGCGCGGTCGCGCACCGAGCGACGCGCGCCTCGATCTCGTCGGCCCCCAGCGCCCGGTACGTCCCGCCCGAGGGATAGAGGATCCGGCCGGGCCCGCGACCCGCGTCCAGTCCCGCCCGGAACAGGTCGGCGAGGGTGCGCATCAATTCTCCCCCGGGACTGTCGCCCCGGGGACGGCGGGATTATGATGAAGCACGAGGCCATGATACGGTTTTCACCGGTCCTGCTGGTGTTCGTGTCGGGGTGCGCGGGGTGCGGAAGCGCCAGCCGGCTGGAGTCCGTCCCGGCGGAGATGAAGGTCTACCGGCCCTCGGTGCCGCCGCTGGCGGACCGCCACACGTCGGGACGCCTGGCGGGAATCGCCCCCGGTACCTGGGTCCGCTACCGTTTCGCGAGCAACGGGAGCGAGACCCTGGTCACGTTCGGCGCGGCGCGGGCCGAAACGGACGCGCTGTGGGTCGAGGTGGTCGAGGAGGGCGACCCGAAGAAGGCGAGCCTCCGGCGGATCACCTTCGATGGGGAAGTCACCTCCGCGCGGGTCCGGGAATTCCCTTCTTCGGGGCCGCCCAGCGAAATCGCCGACCAGCCGGTGTCCCCCGCCCCCTCGACCGGGTTCGAACAGGGC
>DASXTT010000216.1:0-3528 GCA_036505255.1 Planctomycetota bacterium
GGGCGGGGGAACCGAGCTCGCGGCCGACACCCATGTGCCGGCCTACCTCGGAAGCCTCAACTACTTCATGGAACTCGCCGAAGGCCACTCGATCGACGTGAGCCTCTACGGCCACTACGGCGGCACGGAAAAGCTCGGCCACCAGCGCCACGCGAAAACCGTCTCGCTGGACGCGCTCTACAAGTGGAAGCCCGCCAAAGAGGGCGAATGGAACTCGTTTCTCGTCGGCGCCCAGGTCATCAAGACCGACCGGGACTTCATCGACGCCGTGGACACGGACTTCGACGGCATCCCCGACACGTTCAACGACGGCAACTCGCAGGCCCTGGGCTACCTCGCGTGGGCGCAGTACCAGCTCGACCGGCGGTGGTACGTGGGGGTCCGGTACGACAAGTCGGAATTCCTCGACAACGATTCCCTGGAGCACAGTCGCTTGACGCCGTACGTGTCGTGCTATCTCAGCGAATTCTTCCGCATCAGGGCGTCCGTGGAGCGGACCACGAGCGATATCAGCTCGGAGGACGACCTCACGACCTTCATGTTCGAGATCAACGTGATTTTCGGGGCGCATCCGCCCCATCCCTTCTGGGTCAACCGATAAAGAGAAACCCATGAATATCATTCAACGCAGCCTCTTGGCGCTGACGGTCGTGGCCGCCCTCCCGGGCGGCGCGACCGGGCAGGACTCGGGCAAAATCAAAGTGGCCTGCACGATTCCGGCTCTGAAGTCGATCGCGGCGGAAATCGCCGGCGACGGCTTCGAGGTCTTCGCCCTCTCGAAGCCGGACCAGGACGTGCATCACATCTCTCCGACCCCGCTCCTCGTCAACAAGGTCCGGGAGGCCGCTCTTTTCATCGAGATCGGCCTCCAGCTCGAGATCTGGGCGCCCGAGGTGGTGAACAACGCGGCCAATTCCAGGATCGTCCCCGGCGCCGAGGGCCACGTGGTCGCCTCGGCGGGGATCCCGCGGGAGGACATGCCGAAGATCGTCGACCGCGCCCAGGGGGACATCCACCCCGAGGGAAATCCCCACATCTGGCTCGACCCGCTGAGGGCCAAGGGGATCGCCGAGAACATCGCCGCGGCCTTCAAGAGGGTCGCCCCCGGCCGGGCCGATGACATCAACCGCCGCCTCGAGAGATTCAAGGCTCGCATCGACGAGGCGATCTTCGGGCCCGACCTGGTGAAGCTCGTGGGATCCAAGAAGCTCACGCGGCTGACCCAGGACGGCGAACTGTGGAAGTGGCTGCAGGAGAACGAGGCCGACGGCGCGAAACTCTCGACGAAGATCGGAGGATGGCTGAAAAAAGGCGAGCCGCTCCGGGGGGTCGCGGTGATCGAATTCCACCGAACCTGGATCTACCTCGCGAAGCTCCTGGGGTTCGAGATCGTCGGGGCGATCGAACCCAAGCCCGGCATCGAAATCACCGCCAAGCACTACTCCTGGCTGGTGGAGACGGTGAAGGCCCGGAAGGCCCAGCTCATCCTCGTGGACAATTTCTACAACGCCGCGGCGCCCCGGAGGCTGGTGGAGGATACGAGCGCGCGGGTGGTGATCCTGCCCGGCCAGCCGGGCGGCGAGCCAGAGACCGACGAGTACATCGCGTTCATCGACCGCGTGATCACCAAGATGGTCGACGGGCTCAAAGCGGAGGGGAAATAAGCGGTGGAAGGCTTGCCTTGGTGGGTCTGGCCGCTGGCGATCTGCCTGGTCTACGTGGGCATCCACGGCTATCTCGGCATCCACGTCCTGTCGCGCAAGGTCATCTTCGTCGACCTCGCGATGGCGCAGGTCGCGGCGCTCGGGGCGACGTACGCGTACGTCCTGGGGTATGACCCGACGCAACCGGAGGACGCAACCGCGGTCTTTCTGTTCTCGCTTTCCTTCACGATCCTCGCGGCGGCGGTATTCGCCGCCACCCGCATGCGTCACGAGAAAGTCCCGCAGGAAGCGTTCATCGGCATCGTCTACGCGACCGCCACGGCCATCGCGGTTCTCGTGCTGGCGAAGGCGCCCCACGGCGGCGAGCAGCTCCAGCACATGCTCGCCGGGAACATCATCTTGGTCACGCAGGACAAGGTGATCCGCACCGCGGTGATGTACTCGTGCGTCGGGTTCTTTCACTGGGTCTTCCGCCGCAAATTTTTCCTGATCTCCCTCGATCCCGAGCGGGCCGTCGCGGAGGGACTCGCGGTCCGCTGGTGGGATTTCCTTTTCTACGCGTCCTTCGGCGTGGTGATCACGAGTTCCGTGGCGGTGGCGGGCGTCCTCCTCGTCTTCACCTATCTCGTCGTGCCTTCCTCCATCGCCGTTCTCTTCGCCCAGAGCGTCCGCGCCCGGATCATGGTGGGATGGATTCTCGGCGTGGTGGTCTCGATCGTGGGCCTGGTCGTCTCGTATTACGCCGATTTCCCGCCCGGGCCCTCCGTCGTCTCCGCATTCGCGGTCGCCCTCGCCGTGGCGGGGATCGCCCACTATCTGTTCCATTCCGAGCACCCCGGCGCGTCCCTCCTCAAGCTGGCGGGCGGCGTCGGGGGGGCCGCCCTGCTCGTGTTCGGTTCCACGTTCCTGGCGAAGTCCGAGGAGCATCACGCGCACCAGGGAGACGAGTTCCAGCGCCTTGTGGCCGTCCTTCACGAGGGCGACGACGCGCAGAAGATCGAGGCGATCCGCCATCTCGAGAAGATGAACGATCCCCACGCGGTGGCGGAGTTTGTCCGCCTGCTCCAGGCGAAGCCGTCCGACCGGGTCACCGAGCGCCTGGCGGAAGGGCTGGCGAGGCTGGGAAATCCCACGGCGGTCCCCGCGTTGATCGCGGCCGCGGAGGGGGACGTCGACGGCTTCTTGAGAATCACGATCGCGCAGGCGCTCCTCGACCTGCACAGCCCGGAGGGCTTCCGGATCCTGATCGACGTCCTGGCCTCGGAGGAGGCGGAAGTTCCCCGCGCGAAGGCGGCGAAAGCCCTTGTCGCCTCGGCCGGTTTGGGCCAGGACTACGATCCGAGGAAGAGCGCGGGGGAGAACCGCGAGGCGATCGCGAAGCTCAAGTCCTGGTGGGAGACGCGCGGCCGTTCGCTCCGCTGGCACGAGACGACGCGCCGGTTTGAATGACGGATCAGGGGACCCGGTTGAGCCGGAACTCCAGCGCGCGTCGGGCCCGGTCCGCGGGGACCTTCCGGAACCGGAACGCCGGCGGAAGCCCGTCGAGGCGCGACCGGTCGAGCACTTCGAGCCGGCGCCCCGCCGCCTTTTCGAACGCCGCCACGGCCTCCCCCGCGGTCAACCCGGCCGGGTCGAGATCGACCTGCGGCTCCTCGGCGCCCGCGGCCGCGTCGACGAAGAAGAATCGCTGCTCGAGACGGCTCCGCATCTGCGCGGCGCGATCCGCGAGGGACGTAATCCCCGAGCGAGCGGCCTTCCGCAGGGAGTGATAGAGATTCACGCCGGCGAGCCCTTCGATGGGCCCGTCGTTTCCCTTCGCGAGCGCGTCGAGGGCCGCCTCGATCCGGGGCGCGAGATCCGTCGG
>DASXTT010000217.1:0-4947 GCA_036505255.1 Planctomycetota bacterium
GTGATCGGGCAGGCCTGCGAATTCGACTATTCCGGCACCCAGGCGTGCAAGGCCCTCCGCGAGGAGGGCTACCAGGTCGTGCTCGTGAACTCCAACCCCGCCACGATCATGACCGACCCCGACATGGCCGACCGGACCTACATCGAACCGGTCACCCCGGAGATCGTCGAGAAGATCATCGAACGCGAGAAGCCGGACGCCATCCTCCCCACGCTCGGCGGGCAGACCGGCTTGAACACCGCCATCGCCGTCCACGACATGGGCGCGCTGAAGAAGCACGGCGTCGAGATGATCGGCGCCAACGCCCAGTCGATCAAGAAGGCCGAGGACCGCGACCTGTTCAAGAAGGCCATGAAGAAGATCGGCCTCGACCTTCCCCGCTCCGGCGAGGCGAAGTCGCTCGCCGAGGCCCACGCGATCCGCGAGGAACTCGGCCTTCCCCTCGTCATCCGCCCGAGCTTCACCCTCGGCGGCACCGGCGGCGGCATGGCCTACAACACCGAGGAGTTCGAGAAGATCGTCCAGTCGGGGCTGGAGCAGTCGATGATCCACACGGTGCTCATCGAGGAGTCCGTGTTCGGATGGAAGGAGTTCGAGCTCGAGGTGATGCGCGACAAGAAGGACAACGTCGTCATCGTCTGCTCGATCGAGAACTTCGACCCCATGGGCGTCCACACGGGCGACTCCATCACCGTGGCCCCCGCCCAGACCCTGACCGACCGCGAGTACCAGCGGATGCGCGACGCCTCGGTCCTCATCATGCGCGAGATCGGGATCGAATGCGGCGGCTCGAACATCCAGTTCGCGATCGACCCGAAGGACGGGCGCATGGTGGTCATCGAGATGAACCCCCGCGTGTCGCGGAGCTCCGCCCTCGCCTCGAAAGCCACGGGGTTCCCCATCGCCAGGATCTCCGCCAAGCTCGCCGTCGGCTACACCCTCGACGAGATCCCCAACGACATCACGAAGAAGACGCCCGCCTGCTTCGAGCCCACGATCGACTACGTCGTCGTCAAGACGCCCCGGTGGGCCTTCGAGAAGTTCCCCGAGGCCGACGCGACCCTCACGATCCAGATGAAGAGCGTCGGCGAGACCATGTCGATCGGCCGGACCTTCAAGGAGGCGCTCCAGAAATCGATCCGCTCCCTCGAGCAGGACCGGAGCGGCCTCGGGCTCGACCGGAAGGACCGGATGCTCAACGGGTCGCCCCCGACGCGCGAGCAGGTGACCGAGAAGCTCGTGACGCCGAACATCGAGCGGCTCTACTACATCCGGTACGCGTTCAAGCTCGGCATGACGGTCCAGGAGGTCGCCGGCCTCAGCCGGATCGATCCCTGGTTTCTCGAGGAGATCCGCCAGATCGTGGCGCTCGAGGACGAGCTGGGCCGCGCGGGCGCGCTCGCCAAGCTCCCGGCGGCGCTCCTGAGAGGCGCGAAGCGCCACGGCTTCTCCGACCGCCAGCTCGCCGTCCTCTTCCGGACGACCGCCGCGGACGTCCGGAAGCGCCGCCTCGACCTCGGCATCCGGCCGGCCTACAAGCTCGTCGACACCTGCGCCGCCGAGTTCGAAGCCGCCACGCCCTACTACTACGCGACCTACGAGCGCGAGAGCGAGCACCGCGAGAGCGACCGGAAGAAGATCATGATCCTCGGCGGCGGGCCCAACCGGATCGGCCAGGGGATTGAGTTCGACTACTGCTGCGTCCACGCCTCGTTCGCCCTGCGGGAGATGGGCTACGAGGTCCTCATGGTGAACTCCAACCCCGAAACCGTCTCGACCGACTACGACATCAGCGACCAGCTCTTCTTCGACCCGCTGACGGAGGAGGACGTCCTCAACATCTGGGAGACGATGAAGCCCGAGGGGGTCATCGTCCAGCTCGGCGGCCAGACGCCGCTCAACCTCGCGCGCTCCCTGGTGAACGCGGGAGTGCGCATCCTCGGGACGCCGATCGAGTCGATCGAGCGCGCCGAGGACCGGGAGAAGTTCGTCGAGGTGATCAACAAGCTCGGGCTCACCCAGCCCCCGAGCGGCATCGCCCCGGAGTTCGGCATGGCGCGCCGGATCGCCACCGCGCTCGGGTATCCCGTCCTCGTCCGGCCGAGCTACGTCCTCGGCGGCCGCGCCATGGCGATCTGCTACGACGACGACATGCTCCAGCGCTTCATGCAGGAGGCGACCGACGCCAACCCGGACCATCCCGTCCTCGTGGACAAGTTCATCGAGGACGCGATCGAGGTCGACGTCGACGCCCTCTGCGACGGCGAGGAGGTCTTCATCGGCGGGATCCTCGAGCACATCGAGATGGCGGGCGTCCACTCGGGCGACAGCGCCATGGCGATCCCGGCCCACACGCTCTCCGACGCCCAGCTCGAGCGGATCCGCCGCGCCACCGTCGCCCTCGCGAAGGAGCTGGACGTCCGGGGACTGATGAACGTCCAGTTCGCGGTCAAGGCGGAGACGCCCTACGTCCTCGAGGTGAACCCCCGGGCGTCGCGGACCGTGCCCTTCGTCGCCAAGGCCGTCGGCATCCCCCTCGCGAAGATCGCGGCCCGCCTCATGGTCGGCGAGAAACTGCGCGACCTCGGGCTGAAGCGGGAGATCGAGCCGCGCCACACGAGCGTCAAGGAGTCGGTCTTCCCCTTCCGGAAATTCGCGGGGACCGACATCATCCTCGGGCCGGAAATGAAGTCGACGGGCGAGGTCATGGGGATCGACCTCGACTTCGGCCGCGCCTACGCGAAGGCCCAGATGGGCGCGGGCCACCGGCTCCCGACGACCGGCACGATCTTCCTGAGCGTGAAGGACCACGACAAGCGCGACCTCATCCAGATCGCCAAGCGGCTCGAGATGATGGGATTCACGCTCGTCGCGACGGCCGGCACGGCGCGGGCCCTCGAGCGCAACGGCGTCCAGGTGCGCCCGATCTTCAAGATCAAGGAGGGCCGGCCCAACGCCGTGGACCTGATCATCAACAAGGAGCTGGACCTCATCATCAACACGCCGAGCGGCAAGGGGGCCAAGACCGACGAGGGCCAGATCCGCGCCTTCGCGATCTCACACGGGATCCACGTCATCACGTCGATCGCCGCGGCGCAGGCCGCCGTCAGCGGCATCGAGGCCCTCCTCAAGCGCCAGCTCGAGGTCCGCGCCCTGCAGGACTATCACCCGCACCTCGTCCGCGCCCGTTAAGCGGGGCCGACCCAGATCACGGTCACCGGGGAGTTTCCATCGGCCCTGCTTATCCCGAGCGAGCCGCCCTTCGACGTTGCTCAGGGCGGCCCTGAGCCTGTCGAAGGGCCGGAGCCGAGTCGAGGGATATCCTTCGACTTCGGTGCGCTCCGCTCAGGACATGAGGCCCGCAAGGTGCGCCATTACTTTCTTCGGGCCGCTTTGTACTGAGCGAGGCCGCCGCAAGGCGACCGAGTCGAAGTATACTCAAACCCGATGGCCACCCCGCTCACGGTCCTCATCGTCTCCGACGAAGCCGCTGCGTGCGAGCGCCTTCGCGCCCTCACGGACCGCGCCGGCTTCCAGCCCGTGATCGAGGCGCAGTTCGAGGGCGTCACCGACGCCGTGCGGCGGAACGAGCCGAAGGCGGCCCTGCTCTTCTGGCGCGGGGGCCGCCTGAGCGCCCTCCTCGTCGGCCGGCTCATGAACCTGTGGCCCCTGCCGGTGCTCGCCTTCGAGGATCCCCAGGACCTGCACGGCATCCTCCGCGCGCGGCGGGCGGACGCCTACGACGTCCTCTCCACCGACGCCGGCGACGACGAGATCCTGGCGCGCCTCCAGGAGGCGGTGCGGGAGGGCGAGCGACTCCGGGGCGGAGGGCGGCCGCGCCTCGGGCCCTACGAGATCGGCGAAATGCTCGGCCGCGGCGGCGGCGGATCGGTCTACGCGGCCCAGGACCTCGAGCACGACCGCCCCGTCGCGATCAAGATCCTGCACCCGGACCACGCGTACAACGCCGACTACATTGCCCGGTTCACGCGCGAGGCGACCTCCGCCGGAAGGCTCGACCACCCGAACCTCATGAAGGTCTTCGACGCGGGCCGCGCGCGCGGCCGGGTCTACATCGCCATGGAGCGCGTCCACGGCCGCCCGCTGGACATCATCCTCCGCGACGAGGGGGCGATCGACCCGGTCCGCTCCCTCCGCCTCGCGCGCCAGATCGCGGCGGGACTCATGCACGCCCACGGCATGGGCCTCCTCCACCGGGACATCAAGCCCTCCAACGTCATCGTGGACGACAAGGACCGCGTGAAGCTCCTCGATTTCGGGCTCCTCAAGCCCGCCGTCGAGGAGCACACGCCGATCACCCGGGCCGATGAGTTCATCGGGACGCTCCAGTACTCCGCCCCGGAGCGCCTGCGCGGCGAGAAGGCGGACGCGCGGTGCGACATCTATTCGCTCGGAGTGGTCCTCTACGAGATGCTCACCGGCCTCCGGCCCCACCCGGGCTCGGACAGCAACATCGTCGCCCAGTCCGTCGCCTCGGGGTGCATGCCGGTCCCGATCCAGGAAGTCCGGCCCTCCGTCGACGACGCCCTGGCCATCTTCGTTCAGCTCCTCCTGGCCCCCACCGCCGCCGCCCGCCCCTCCTCAGCGGCGAAGGTGGTGGACACCATCGATCGGATCCTCGCGCGGCGCAAGCTCTGACTCGCGACTCTCGACTCTAGACTCATGACTTCCTACTTGATATCGTCCGCGCCATGTCTTCCCCCATCATCGACGGCGTGAAGGTCAAGTCGCTCAAGCCCATCGCCGACGAGCGCGGCCACCTGATGGAGCTGGTCCGACGCGACGACCCCGCCTTCATCAAGTTCGGGCAGGTCTACATGACGACCGCGTTCCCAGGGGTCGTGAAGGGCTGGCACTACCACAAGGCGCAGGTCGACAATTTCGCGTGCGTGCAGGGCCAGATCAAGCTGGTCCTCTTCGACGACC
>DASXTT010000218.1:0-9448 GCA_036505255.1 Planctomycetota bacterium
GCGCTTCCGCCCGCCCTCCTCCACCTCGACCCGGACCCGCGACGCCCCGGCGTCCAGGGCGTTCTCGATCAGCTCCTTGACGACCGAGGCGGGGCGCTCGATCACCTCGCCCGCGGCGATCTTGTTGACGACGTCCGGAGGGAGCACCCGGATGGAAGCCATGAAGCGGAAGAATACCAGAAAAGCGAAGTCACGAGTCTCGTGTCGAGAGTCGCCGAAAGAAGTTGCGGGTCAACCGTCCCGTGTCACGGGTCGATCGAAGTCGCGGGTTACACGTCTTCGACGGCCCAGAATGCGCGACCCGTGACGAGCCACTGTCGACCCGTGACCTCTTTCTTCGACCCTCGACTCTCGACTCCCGACTCGGGACTTCTTCGGTTACAATCGCGCGTCATGGAACGCCGGGTCATTGAAAAATATCAAAGCCGCGAGGGCGCGGCGAGCTACGATGTGAAATATGAGGAGGAGGCGATCAAGCGCCTCTCCGACAAGCGCGAGCGGAAGCTCCTCGATCGCATCTTCGGCATCGTCGGCTCCCACGACCGGTTCCTCGACCTGCCTTCCGGCACGGGGCGTCTCTTCCCCACGATCCAGGCCTACGGGAAGCGGTTCGTCGAGACCGACGTGTCGCGCGAGATGCTGAAGCTCGCCCGGGTGAATCTCGCGGAGTGGTCGCCCCACCTGGTCCAGGCCTCGGCCTTCCACATCCCCTACAAGGCCGGCTCGTTCGACTGCGTCTTCTCCGCGCGCCTCACGCACCACATCCCCGACCCCGCGGAGCGCGACCGCTTCATCCGGGAGCTCGGGCGCGTCAGCCGGGGCTGGGTGGTCATGACCTTCTTCCACACGTGGTCGGTGAAGAACATCCTGCGGCGGATCCGCCGGCTGTGGAACCGGAAGCGGCCCAAGATCACGATGACGACGGGGGAGCTGCGCGGGGTCGCGCGGACCGCCGGGCTCGAGCTCGTGCGGACCTTCCCCCTGGCGCGCCTTTTCTCCGGTCACCACTACGCGATTCTGAAAAAGGTCGACGGTGCCGCTCCACGGTAGCCGGCTGGTCGTCCATCCCGAGTACGAGCGGACCTTCCGGGCGCAAAGCGTCGCGACGCCCGCCGACGCGGCGGCGAAATGGGCGCCGGGGGACGGGGGCCGCAGCCGCGTCGCGGAGGTGCGGATTCCCCACGCCGGCTCCACGGCGCACCTGTTCATCAAGACCTACCACTACCCGGGCCTCTGGCGCCTGAGGACGATCTTCATCCCCGCGCGCGTCCGCCGCGAGTACGACAACCTGCTCGGACTTCACAAGCTCGGCCTCCGCGTGCCCCTCCCCGTCGCGTACGGGGAGACGCGTCGGTTCGGATTCCTGACCGATTCGTTCCTCGCGACCGAGGCGATCGAGAACGCGGTCGACCTGCGCGAGCTCGCCGTCGACCCGTCGAAGGCGCCCTTCCCGCTGCCCGGGCGGAAGGAGCGGCGGGAGCTCATCGCGACGTTCGCCCGGGCCCTCCGCCGCTGCCACGACGCGGGGTGGTTCCTTCACACGGCGTTTTTCAAGAACCTGCTCCTGTCGCGCGGCGCGGGAGGCTACGAGCTGTGGGTGATCGACGTGCCCTTCGCGCACATCTGGCGCAACCGGATCCTCCCCGACTTCGCGCGCGTCCGGGATTTCGCGTGCCTCCTGAAGGGAGCCGTCAAGCTCCTGACTCGCACCGACCGGATGCGCTTCTGTCGCGCCTACGGCCAGGCGGAACGGACATTTCTCCGGTCCGTTGATTCCTACCGTCAACGCCACTATCCCTAGAGACGAGCTTCCCCCCCATGCACGACGCGGCGACCTTCCTCAAGGTAGTGATGGTCTTCATCGGAGTGGTTTGGGCCATCCGCCGCAAGGTTCCCATCGGGCTCGCCCTGTCCGCCGGCGGCGTGGTCGTCGCGATCCTCATGGGCAAACCCGCGGGCTGGATCGGCACGCAGCTGGCCGGGGGACTCGACGGAGTTCTGTTCGCCCCTGCCACCGGCCGGTTCGTCGGCGTCATGGGGATGATCGTCGGGATCACCTCGATCCTCCAGGCCTCCGGCGAGATGACGCGGTTGACCGCCTCATTCCGGTCGTGGCTGCGCCGTCCGCGGGTCGCCATGGCGGCGCTCCCCGCGATCATCGGCCTGCTCCCCATGCCCGGGGGCGCGCTCTTCTCCGCCCCGATGGTGGAGGCGAGCGCGGGCGGCACGGCCCTCTCCGCCGAGGATAAGGCCCTCGTCAACTACTGGTACCGCCACGTCTGGGAGTGCGTCTGCCCCATCTACGCGAGCGTCATCCTCTGCGCCCAGCTGGTGCACCGCGAGGTGAAGGTCATTTCCCTGGCGCTCCTGCCGCTCGCGGCGGCGGCGATCGTGGCGGGCCTCAGGTTCCTCGGGAAGGCAACGCCGCACCCGGAAGGAGAGAACGGCTCGCGACCCCGGGCGGCCGTCAACGCCGTCGCCGGGCTCTTTCCGCTGATCGTCCTCTTCGCCCTGTATGTCGCGACGCCCGTGGGGCTGCTCGTGGCCGCGGCGACGGGCCTCCTGTTCGCCGCGATGTGGCATCTCGCGGCGCGGACCCTGAGACCCGGGGAACTCGCGCGGACGCTCTTCGTCAATCCGGCCATCCTCGACATGATGCTCATGGGCTTCGGGGCGGTGATTTTCGGCGAGATGATGGTCCTCTCCGGCGCGATCGACGGAATCTCGGCGATTTTCGTCTCGCTCGGCCTGCCGCTCGCGCTCCTCGCCGTCGTGCTCCCGGCGACGGTCGCCTTCTTCTCGGGCATGACGATCGTCTATGTCTCGACGACCTTCCCGCTCCTCCTTGCCTACCCCGGCGTGCGCGAGCATCCGCTCCCCGTCGTGGCGCTCGCCTTCGCGTCGGGATTCTGCGGGATGCTCCTCTCCCCCCTTCATTCGTGCCTCGTCGTCTCGACGCGCTACTTCCGCGCCGACCTCCTCGGCCCGATCCGGCGGATGGTGATCCCGTGCGGTCTGATTCTGGCCACCGGCGCGGCGCTCATGCTGCTGCTGCGCCAGTTGGGAGTGTGATTCCCGGCGGAAGATATTTTCATAGTTTGATAACTTAGAAAGTGTCTTCGGGATTCGGGCCGGACGCCGGAAGCCGGCCGCCCGGCGGGGTGCTGGATGCCGGTTGCCGGAAGCCCCGATCAACCCCCCTGGGCCTCCAGCCACCGCTCGCAGTCGATCGCGGCCATGCATCCCATCCCCGCCGCGGTGACCGCCTGCCGGTAGACATGGTCGACGCAGTCGCCCCCCGCGAAGACCCCCTCGACGCTCGTGTGGGAGCCCTTCGTCACCTTGATGTAGCCCTTGGAATCGAGCTCCACCTGGCCGCGGAAAGCGGCCGTGTTGGGCTCGTGGCCGATCGCGATGAAGACGCCCCCGACGTCGAGGACGCGCACGGTGCCCGTCTTGACGTTCCTCAGCTTCAGGCCGGTCACCTTCCCCGCCTTCGGATCGAGGACCTCGTCAACGACGGAATCCCAGACGAACTCGATCTTGGGATTCTTCCGCGCCTTGTCCTGCATGAATTTCGAGGCGCGCAGCTGGTCGCGCCGGTGGACGACGGAGACCTTCGACCCGAACCGCGTCAGGAACGTCGCCTCCTCGATCGCCGTGTCGCCCCCGCCCACGACGGCGAGGTGCTTGTTGCGGAAGATCGGAAGCGCGCCGTCGCACGTGGCGCATCCCGAGAGTCCCCGGTTCATCAGGGCTTTCTCGGAAGCCAGGCCCAGCCATTTCGCCCCCGCCCCCGTGGCGATGATGACCGACTTCGCGCGCCACGTCCGGTCCCCGGACGAAAGCTTGAAGGGGCGCTTCGAGAAGTCGACCTTGTCGATCCATCCCGACTCGACGCGCGTCCCGAACCGCTCGGCCTGCTTGCGGAAGAGATCCATGAGCTTCGGCCCTTCGACTCCTTCCGGAAAGCCGGGGTAGTTCTCGACGTCGGTCGTGATCATGAGCTGGCCGCCGGGGAGGTCGGGGCGCTTCGACGCGTCGGCCTCGCCCTCGACGACCAGGGGGTTCAGGTTCGCCCGGCTCGTGTAGAGGGCCGCGGTGTAGGCGGCCGGGCCGGACCCGATGATGACGACGGTTTCCGTGTCGGCCATGGTTTCCTCGATGGGAATTGAGGGTCAGTGGATCGCGGGGCCCCGGTCCTCGAGCGCCGGATGCGCGAGATCCACGCCAAAGTAGTGGCGGACCTTGCGCGCGTACCAGATGGCGCGGTACCGGGACATCTGCACCTGGTAGCTCACCAGGCGCCCGCCGCTGTCGACGTACCGGCGGATCGCGTAGCTCCCCCACTCGGGCTTCTCGGGGTTGCTCTCGGTGAACTGGTACTTCGCCGGGTCGAAGGATTCGCCCTTCCAGGGGACGTCGAGCCGGAGCTGGATCTCCTCGTGGGCGACCCGCTTCGGATCGCCCAGCCACGTGGTCCCGCCCTCGTACTGCCGCTGCCAGATCTCGAGCTGGGACTGGCTCGGCGGCTCGATCACCACGTCCTCCGCGTCGACGTTGAACCGGCGGCTGCACTCGAAGCCGCAGAGCAGCGCCGCGGCGGCCGCCAGCGGTCCCAATTTGCGCATGGCTGCACTTCCTGTCCGGCTTGAAGCTTGAAGCTTGGAGCTTGAAGCTTCGGTTTACGCGTCGTCCTCGCGCTCTTCCCCGCCCGCCCCCTGCTCGCCCTCCGACAGGCGGAACGCCACGATCTTTCCCGGCACGATGAGGGTCTCGATCTGGTCGATGTCGATCACGACGAACTCGGGCGTGACTTCTTTCAGGATGCCCATCCAGGGTTCGGTGTTCTCCTGAGTCCAGATCTCGACTTCGCGGTCGATATATTCCGTCAATTTCTTCAGCATGGGGTTGGCTATCTTAGAATCGAAGCTTCAGAGCTTCAAAGCTTCAAAGCGGTGAAGCTAATAATCCTCGGCTTCCAACGGGTGCCGTTCCTTCAGTCTTGGAGGGGCCGGCTCGGTGGAAGCCGGGACGGGAAGCCCGGGCGCGCCGGCGGAGGCGTGCGCGCCCTCGCGCTCCGCGACCGACTGCAGGCAGTACTGGTACTCGCGCCAGAGGTAATCGCGCGTCACGCCCACGTCGAGATGGTCCCACGGCAGGACCTCGTCCTGCGGGATCTCCCGGCGCGCGATGGCGTCGGGATCGACGCCGGCGGACTCGAAGACCCGGAGCCAGCGGTCCATGCTGAAGAATTCGCGCCACTCGTCGAAGAGGCACCCGGCCTTCACGCCGGCCACGACGGCCTTCGAGAGCTTCCGCGAACCGCGGGCGAAGACCGCCTCCACGTAGCTCGACCGGGGGTCGTGCATCTTCAGGTGGACCCGCGATCCTCGCGCCAACGACGCGAGCCGCCGCTCGACGTCGAGGAGGTATCCGAAGTCGCGCTGACGGGCGAACTGGAAGGGCGTGTGCGGCTTCGGGATGAAGGGCGAGATCGTCACGTTCACGTCGGCGCGGCGGCCGCGGACCTCCTTCCCCGTCTCGGAAACCCGCTTGGCCGTCTCGATGATCCCCCGGAGGTCCTCGTCCGTCTCCCCGGGCAGCCCGATCATGAAGTAGAGCTTCAGGTGGTTCCACCCCTCGCGGAAGGCGGCCCGCGCCGTGTTCATGAGGTCTTCGTCCTTGATCGGCTTGCGGATGATCTTCCGCAGCGCCTCCGTCCCCGCCTCGGGGGCCACCGTGAACCCGCTGTGGCGCACCGATTTCATGAGGCCCGGGAGCTCCGCGAGTTTCTCGTCGATCCGGAGCGACGGGAGCGACACGCTGACGCGCCGCGCCTTGAAGCGCGCGTTGAGCCGGGTCATGAGCTCGTGGATGTGCGGGTAGTCGCCGCTCGAGAGCGACGTCAGCGCGATCTCGTCATATCCGGTATTCGCGTAGACCGACTCGGCCTGCTCGACGAGCTGCTCGACGGGCCGGAAGCGGAGCTTGTTCTTGAAGTTGACCGCGTGGCAGAAGCGGCACTTGTGGGGGCAGCCCCGCATGATCTCGAGATTGATCCGGTCGTGGACGACCTCGGCATACGGAACCACGGGCTTCAGCGGGAACCACGCGTCGGCCAGCGACGGGACCGCGGCCTTCTTCACCCGCTCCGGCGCGCCGCCGAGCGGCGTGATCGACTCCACGCGGCCCGAAGGAGCGTACGCGATCTCGTAGAGCGACGGCACGTACGCCCCCGCGACCCTCCCGGCGATCGCGCGGAGCAGCTCCGCCCGCCCCGCCCCGCCTGCGCGGCCGGAGCCGTCGCCGCTTCGGCGTGGCGAAGGCCCGCCGGCGCGCATCTCGCGCTGGAGGTCGAGGATCTGCAGGATCGCGTCCTCCCCGTCTCCGAGGACGATGACATCGAAGAAGTCGGCGACCGGCTCGGGGTAGGAGCCGTTCGGGCCGCCGCCGACGACGAGCGGGTCGCGGTCCGACCGCTCCCGCTGCCAGATGGGGATGCCCCCGAGGTCGAGCATGTTCACGATGTTCGTGTAGGAAAGCTCGGCCTGGAGCGAGAAGCCGAGGAGGTCGAAATCGCGGACGGGCCGGTGGCCGTCGACGGTGAAGAGCGGGATGCCGTTCGCGCGCATCTTCGCTTCGAGGTCGGGCCACGGCGCGAAGACGCGCTCGCACAGGGCGTCGGGCCGCGCGTTGATGAGCCCGTACAGGATCTGGAGCCCCAGGTGGGACATCCCGATCTTGTAGGCGTCCGGGAAGGCGACCGCGGCTCGAATCTGGACCGAGTCCCAATCCTTGCGGACCGAGTTCCACTCCCCCCCGATGTACTGGCTCGGCGACTGCACCGACATCAGGTGAGGTTCGAGACGATCCCAGACGGAAAGGGCCATAGGGAGGGGATTATAGTCCAAGCCCCGTGAGAAAAGCGCGCCTCAGTTCGTGGAGGAATCGGGCGGCCAGGCGCGCTTCGCGATGTTCCGCAGGCCGGACTCGACCGGCTGGCCGGCCAGGGGGGACCGGCGGATCAGCTCGATCGTCCGCGCCGCCCGCGCGGAGGGCTCCAGCTCCTCCAGCACCGCCTGCTTCTGCCCGACCTCGACTTCGAGGATGGCGGCGAGCCGGTCGCAGAGCGTCCCGAGCGAGAGATTCGGCTCGATCTGGATGGGCCCCGCGCTCCCGGAATTGAGAACGCTCGAATAGACCGCGAGAAGCCCCAGCCGGACGCGCTCGAGGCGCGGCGACACGGTCTCGGCGGGCTCGGGCAGGATCCGGATCCGCGCCCGCCGGTAGGGCGCGGGCGGGAAGAGCTCCTCGATCCGGGCCCGCGCCAGGCCGTGGAGGAGGATGTTGAAGCGGCCGTCCTCGATCCGCTCGTCGCGCAGGATCCGCCCCACCCCGAGGATGTCGTGCACGGGCGGCGCCCCCTCGTAGTCCTTCTCCCACCCCGGCCTCAGGAGGGCCATCGCGATGAGGCGGTCGCCCTTGAGGGCGTCCTCGACCATCGCGCGATACCGCGTCTCGTAAATGTGAAGCGGGACCACCGTATGGGGGAAGAGGACGACGGTGGGCAACGGGAATATCGGAACAGGACCCGCGTAGTCGGAAGAGAGTGGATTCATCTGACCTTCGAGCTCGAAGCTTCCGAGAACTGGAAACGGGGAACGGGGAACTGGAAGCTATGCCTACCTCCAACTCCAGCGATCCAGGAGGAATCCCGCTCCGGCGCCGATGAGCGCGCCCCGCGTGCGGTGGCCGGACTGGTGGCCGATGATCGCGCCCACTCCGGCCCCGAGCAGGACGGTGTCGCTCACGAAGGGAAAAAGGGACATGTCCGGTCCCGAGAAGCCGTACCCGCCGCCCCCGAGGACCACGACCGTGCGGCGCCCCGGCGAGCGCATCGACTTCCCTTCCGAGTGGAGGATCACCACGCGCCGGCCGTCCGCGTCCTCCGCCACGATCGTCTGGAGATCGATGTACGACGTGTCGGCGCCGCGAACGGTGAGGGAGCAGGAGCCCGATTCGGGCACGAGCACCCGCTCCGTCGTCGGGCGCCCTTCGATCGCGATCGAGTACGCTCCGGCCGGGGCGGCCAGCTCCAGGGACCCGCCGGAGGGCAGGTCCATCCCGGCGGCCATGCTGAAATCGATCAGGCGATCCTCGGCGTTCACGGCGACCTTCACGCCCCGGTGCGACAGGTTCTTGAGGACCACGGGCTTCGACCCCGCCGGGGGACCCGCGCGCTTCGTCAGCTCCGCGAGGCGGGCGAGGATCTTCTCGCTCACGCCGGCCTCTTTGAGTTCCGCGAGGTCGTCGGCGGAGATGGAAAGCGAGCGCTTCTCCTGGTTGATCTTGGCAAGAATCACCTCGTCGCCGATCCCCGCCTTCTGGAGCTTGAGCACGTCGTCCTTGGTGAAGCCCCGATCCTGCGCCCACGCGGCCGAGGCCGCGGCCAGCGCCAGGATCGCGCACCCGATCGTCTTCATGGCGTCTACCTTCCCGTTCGTTCGGCCTTGTCGATCATTTCGTCGAGCATCTGGAAAATCGCGGCCCTCAGCGCCTCGCCGAGGAGCGACTGGTTGTAACTCGACCCCCCGCCGAGGCCGAGGGAGCGGGTCACCTCGGTGTCGGCCCTCCCGTCCCCCTGCTTCGCGAAAATGATCTGGCCGGTCGTCGCGTCGACCATCCGCACGTCCACGACGACCTCGGCGATCTGCTTCTTCTTCTGCACAAAGACCACGTTGAACGTCTCCACGTGGAAACTCACGTTGGACACCGTGCCGCAGAGCACGTAGTCGACGCCGATGAGCTGGCCCGCCTTGGCCGCCGTGGTCGGATCGACCGCGCCGCTCTGGCCGAGCTTCTGTTCGTCGATGACCCTGGAGAGGCGCTCACGCTCGAAGACCTTGAACTGCTCGCTCTCCACGAGGGCCGTATTCAGGATGTCGGCCGCGGCGGCTCCGGTCCTCTCACGGCCGTATTCGGACTTGTCCAGGAAGTCCGCCACCGCGACCTTCTTCCGCAGGTCCATCGGCTTCTCGGCCCGCTCCTTCAGGTACGATTTCGGGTCGCGCTTCTCCACGCTGCTGCTGACGCATCCCGAGATCAGCGCCAGGCCCAGGGCGGCCGCCGTCCATTTCACTGACTCCCGCATGGTTTCATTCTCCTTTTCGGGCCTCTACCGCGGTCCCATACGACATGCGCTCCGATTCGCCGGAGCAATCTTACCACAGGCCGCTATTTCGCCGGGGGCGGTGCGTCGGCGCGTTTCGTCTCGGGGTTCCACCCCGCCCACGGCAGGCTCCCGAAGCAGTTCGCCGCCGCCTGGGGGGCGTAGTACTCCTCATCGGTCGCCAGGGCCCCGGCCGTGTCGCGCAGGCCCTTCTTCCCCGACAGCGCCGACGTCGAGACGCCGTGCTCCCCCTTTCCGGTCCAGAGGACATTGTCG
>DASXTT010000219.1:0-2685 GCA_036505255.1 Planctomycetota bacterium
GCGTCCTCCTTCGAGATCACCCCCACGCCCTGCGTCCGGTCGAGGAAATGATGGGGATCAAGGTCACGCCCCGGTGCGCGGCGATCCGGGTCGTGCTCTCCGAGCTCTCGCGGATCGCCGACCACGTGCTGTCGGTCGGCCTGCAGGCGATGGACCTCGGCGCCTTCAGCGTGATGCTCTGGACCTTCATCGAGCGGGAGAAGCTGTACGACATCTTCGAGGCCGTGACCGGCGCGCGCCTCACGACGAGCTACACGCGCGTCGGCGGGCTCTTCCGCGACGTGCCCCCGGATTTCGACGAGCTGTGCCGGGAGTTCATGAAGAAATGCGCGAAGACGATCGACGACATCGAGACGGTCCTCAACACGAACCGGATCTTCCTCGACCGGACGCAGGGCGTGGGGGTGATCTCGAAGGAGGACGCGATCAGCTTCGGCCTCACGGGCCCGCTGTTGAGGTCCTGCGGAGTGCGGCGCGACCTCCGCAAGGACCGGCCCTACCTCGGGTACGAGCAGTACGAGTTCGACGTCATCTCCGCCGAGCAGGGGGATGTCTGGACGCGGTACCATGTCCGCGTGGCGGAGATGCGCCAGTCGATCCGGATCATCGACCAGGCGCTCCGCAAGATGCCCGCGGGCCCCATCAACGTGGACGATCCGCGCGTGACGCTCCCGCCGAAGGACGCGTTCAACAAGCCCCAGGGCGGCATGGAGGGGCTCATCTACCACTTCAAGAACTACATGTACGGCCACGGCGTGCGGCCGCCCAAGGGGGAGATCTACTCCGCCACGGAGGCGCCTAACGGCGAGCTCGGGTGGTACCTGGTCAGCGACGGCACGGAGAAGCCGTGGCGGATGCGCGCGCGCCCGCCGAGCCTGTACAACTACCAGGCCTTCCCCAGGATGTGCGTGGGGCGCCTGCTCTCGGACATGGTCGCGACCCTGTCGAGCCTGAACGTCATCGCGGGCGAATTGGACCGATGACAGGGACGATCCTTGATTTTCGATTCTCGATTCTTGGGCGGAGAATCCAGAATCCAGAATCCAGAATCAAGAATCGCTTCTAAAAGACATGGAATTCAGCAAGCCGGTACTGAGCGAGCTGGAGGGCATCTGCTCCCGTTATCCGAAACGTGAAGCCGCTCTCCTGCCGGCGCTGAGGCTCCTCGAGCGTGAGTTCGGTTCCATCAGCGAGGAGGGGATGGCCGTCGTCGCGAAGCTCATCGGCGTCTCTCCCGCCAAGGTGTACGGCGTCGTGACGTTTTACACGCACTACAAGCGGGCGGGGGAGGGCAGGCACCAGCTGCAGGTCTGCGCCACGCTTCCATGCGCCCTGCGCGGCGGCCTCGACCTGCACCGCCACCTGAGCCAGGCGCTCGGGATCCGCGCCGGGCAGACGACTGCGGACGGCCTCTTCACCCTGAAGAAGGTCGAGTGCCTGGCGAATTGCGACAAGGCCCCGTGCCTCCAGGTCGACGAGGACTACTTCGATCACGTCACCGCCCCGGACGCCGATGCGATCGTCGAGCGCATCCGGTCGGGCCGCTGGAAGGCTGAACTGCCGCCGTACACCGTCCCGAAGACGAAATATCCCGCCGTCCTTCTGCAGCACGTCCTGGAGAAGGATTCGGAGACGCTCGCGCACTACGAATCGCGCGGCGGCTACCGGCAGGCGAAGCGCGTGCTCACGACCATGAAGCCCGCTGAGGTCATCGATTTCGTGAAGAAATCCGGGTTGCGCGGGCGCGGCGGCGCCGGATTCCCGACGGGGATGAAGTGGGGCTTCGTGCCCGCGGCGAATCCCAAGCCGAAGTACCTCGTCTGCAACGACGACGAGAGCGAGCCGGGGACGTTCAAGGACAAGATCCTCACGGAGCGCGACCCGCACCGCGTCCTCGAGGGGATCCAGGTCGCCTCCTTCGCCATCCAGGCGCACGACGCGTACATCTACATCCGCGGCGAATTCGGTCACGGCGCCAGGGTGCTGCAGCGGGCCATCGATGAGGCGTACGCGAAGGGGCTCTTCGGGAAGAACCTCTACGGCACGGGCTACCGGCTCGACGTGACGCTCCACCGCGGGGCCGGGGCCTACATCTGCGGCGAGGAAACCGGCCTCCTGTCGTCGCTCGAGGGGGGCCGCGGGTATCCGAAGATCAAGCCGCCCTTTCCGGCGGTCGAGGGGCTCTTCCGTTCGCCCACGATCGTCAACAACGTCGAGACCCTGGCGATGGTCCCCCTCATCTTCGAGAAGGGGATCGAGTGGTTCCGCGGTTTCGGGACCGAGAAGAGCCCGGGCACGAAGGTCTTCTGCCTCTGCGGCCACGTGGAGCGTCCGGGGCTCTACGAGGTGCCGCTGGGGATTCCGTTGCGGGAAATGATCTACGACCTCGGCGGAGGAATCCCCGGGGGCCGGAAGCTCAAGGCGGTCATTCCCGGCGGGTCGAGCGCCGCCGTGCTCACGGCCGACGAGATCGACGTGAAGATGGATTTCGATTCGCTGGCCGCGGCGAAGACGATGCTCGGGTCAGGCGGGGTGATCGTGATGGACGACGCGACGTGCATGGTGGAGGCGCTGTGGAACATCCTGCGCTTCTACCACCACGAATCGTGTGGCCAGTGCACGCCGTGCCGCGAGGGGACCGGGTGGCTGGACAAGATCCTCGCCCGCCTCGAGACGGGCCGCGGG
>DASXTT010000220.1:0-2968 GCA_036505255.1 Planctomycetota bacterium
TGCGCGTTCTACCGGCGCGAGGGGCAGGAAGGCGCGTGGGAGATGGACCTCGACGCCATCTTCGCCTACGCCGCGCGGACGAAGTTCGAGCGCCTCAACGAGATCCACATCGTGGGAGGCGTCCATCCGAAACTCCCGTACCGCTATTACCTCGAGATGCTCCGCGGCCTGAAGGAGCGCTACCCCCACGTCCATCTCAAGGCCTTCACGGCGACCGAGGTCGACCACCTCGTCAAGCTCTCGAAGAAGGGCCTCGAGGAGACGCTGCGCGACCTCATGGAGGCGGGCCTCGACTCGCTTCCCGGCGGCGGGGCGGAGATCTTCGCCGACCGGGTCTGGAACCAGGTCTGCTCGGGCAAGGCGAGGCCCGAGCGGTGGCTCGAGATCCACCGGATCGCCCACCGGCTGGGGCTCCGCTCGACGGCCACGATGCTGTACGGGCACATCGAAACCGACGAGGAACGGGTGGACCACATGCTCCGCCTGAGGGCCCTGCAGGACGACACGGGCGGCTTCACCGCCTTCATCCCGCTCGCCTTCCACCCCGAGAACACGCGGCTCGCCCACATCGAGAAGGCGACGGTTCAGACCGATCTGAAAGTCCACGCGGTCGCGCGGTTGGTTCTTGACAACTTCGACCACATTAAGGCTTACTGGATCATGACGGGCCTGAAGACCGCGCAGATGCTCCTCTCCTTCGGCGTGGACGACATCGACGGGACGATCGTGGAGGAGCGGATCGTCCACATGGCGGGGGCGGAGACCCCGCCGGGGGTGGCGGAAGCCGACCTCCGCGCCTTGATCCGTGAAGCGGGCCGGGTTCCGGTCCAACGAGACACGCTCTATCGGGCGCTCGAGCCCGCGGCCATCGCGGGGGGATCCGGGCGCGGGGAAGAACTGGAGGGATATCGATGATGCGCCGCACCGTCGTCCCGATCGTCCTGTCCGCGGCCCTGCTGGGCGCCCTCGATGCGGCCGCCCAGGACCAGGACCTCATCAAGGTCGAGCTGGGAATCCGCGGCTACACCGGCGAGATCCAGGGGCGCCTCCGCAGCGGCAACGTCCCCTCGGGCTTCGCCACGAACGTCGACCTCGACACCGATCTCGACTCCAGCGCCGACGCCACCGGGGCCGGCGCCTCCATCACCGCCCGGCTCAAGGGCGGCCACGTGGTCAGCATCCAGGGATGGCAGTACCAGGCCGACGGCAGCAAGGTCCTCGACGAAACCCTGACGTTCGGCGGCGTCAACCTTCCCCAGGGCGCCACGGCCAACACCGACGTCGACATGAGGGTCGTTTCGGCCCGGTACCTTTTCGGGGTCAGCCCCGAAAGGGATCCGCTGCAGATCGGGGTCGGCGTCGGCGGCAGGGTCATCCACTTCAAGACCGACATTTCGATGAGCAGCGGCGAGCAGGCCTCGCTCAACATGCGGACCATCTACGGGACGGCGGAGATCGAGGTGTCGTACCGCGTCGGCGAGTCCATCACGCTGCTCGCCGAGGCCGGTTTCGGAATGCCCTCCTACGCGAAGAAAAGCGTCGAAATCCAGTATCCCGCCGAGGTTCGCGTCGGCGCCCGGCTCTACTGGAAGGCCCTGACCGTCGAGGTCGGGTACCAGGTCTTTGACGCCGTCCTCGTCCAGCACGAGAGTCAGCCGGAGGAGGAGCGGGCGAACATCAATCTCAGCGGCATCTACTTCGAGCTGGCCGCCAGATTTTAGAAGCGTTTACCGCTGGCCGTTGACCGTCAGCCGCCGGATGGACTTTCGGCAAACGGCAAACGGTGAACGGGAAACGTCCTCATGAAGGTCCGCTCGGCCCCGCCCCACGTGCGGATCTTCGAGCCGCACGCCCACATGTACGCCCGCACCACCGCCGATTACGAGGCCATGGCCCGGGCGGGGATCGAGGTCGTCGTCGAACCCGCCTTCTGGCTCGGGGAGACGCGCCGCCACGCCGGATCCTTTCTCGACTACTTCAGCCACCTCACGAACTACGAGCACGACCGGGCGGCGAAGTACGGCATCAAGCAATTCGTCACGCTCGCGATGAATCCCAAGGAGTCCAACGACCGCGCGCTCACCGAGGCCGTCCTGGCGGAGCTGCCCCGGTTCCTCGAGCACGAGCGCGTCGTCGCGGTCGGGGAGATCGGCTACGACCGGATTTCGCCGGAGGAGGAGGACTCCATGATCCGGCAGATCGAGATGGCGCGGAAGGTCGGGCTCCCGCTCCTCGTCCACTCCCCGCACGTCTCGAAACCCGAGGGGATCCGGCGGATCCTCGAGGTCGTGAAGCGGGTCGGCTTCCCCATGGAGCGGACCCTCGTCGACCACAACACCGAGGAGACGACCGGGATGACGCTGGCGGCGGGCGCGTGGGCGGGACACACGGTGTACCCGATCACCAAGCTTTCGCCGGAGCGCATGGCGAACATCCTCGAGGATCACGGCTGGGACCGAATGATGGCGAACAGCGCGGCGGACTGGGGGCCGTCGGACCCGCTGATGGTGCCCCACACGATCGAGGAGCTCCGCTCGCGCGGGGCGCCCGAGAAGCGGATCCGCCAGCTCGTGTGGGATAATCCGGTGGCCTTCTTCTCGCAATCCGGGCGGCTGAAGCTCTAGGGGGGCGAACGATGAGATGGCTTGCGGCGGTGGCGCTGGCGGCGCTGGCGGCGGGGTGCGCGCCGGGCCGGATCTACCTGGACCGGGACGTCGCGACGGCCGTGGTCCTCGTGCCGCTCAACGACAGCATGAACGTGGACGCCCCGTGGAAGATGTGGAAGTACGTCGAGTACGAGGTCTCGCTCCGCGGGTACGCCCTTGTTCCGCACGAGGTCGTCGAGAAGTTCTACCGGGACAAGAAATTCACGGGCGATCCAGGACAGATCAAGGCGTACGACTCGAAAGACCTGGCGAAGATCTTCAACGCCGACGCCGTGGTCTGGTCGAACGTGGCGGAGTGGGGC
>DASXTT010000221.1:0-4184 GCA_036505255.1 Planctomycetota bacterium
GCGGCGTACCAGCGGCGGGCGCGGACGCGGCGGTCGTGGCGGGACATGCGGTTGCCCTCTCTCCTTGGACTTCAGACTTCAGGCATCAGACATCAGACATCCGGGGGTCGGTCGAGGAATTACGGATGTCCGATGGCCGACAGCTTTCCCAAAATCAGTATGGACCCGGCCGGGCCGGCTGTCAAGAAGAATGTAATTTATATTTCATAACTGATGAGTGGCGCGTCCCCGCGGCCCCCGGGGGGCTTGAAGCCCCGCGCCGCGGGCGATAGAGTCCCAGCGATGGCCGCTCCGCGCACGCTCTTCGAGAAGATCTGGGACTCCCACATCGTCGCCGCGGAGCCCGACTGCCCCGCGGTCCTCTACATCGACCTCCATCTCATCCACGAGATGACCTCGCCCCAGGCGTTCGCCGGACTCCGCCGCCGCGGCCTGAAGGCGCGCCGGCCGGAGCGCACCGTCGCCACGATCGACCACATCATCCCGACGACCGACAAGGCGAGGACCGTCACCGATCCCGCCGTGAAGGACCTCCTCTCCGCGATCGAGCGGAACTGCCGCGACTTCGGCATCCCGCTCCACGGCATCGGGAGCGAGCACCAGGGGATCGTCCACGTCATCGGGCCGGAGCTGGGCCTCACCCAGCCCGGGATGACGATCGTCTGCGGCGACAGCCACACGAGCACCCACGGCGCCTTCGGCGCGCTGGCTTTCGGCATCGGCACGAGCGAGGTCGAGCACGTGCTGGCGACCCAGTGCCTGCTCCAGCGGAAGCCGAAGACCTTCGAGGTGCGCGTCGACGGGCGGCTGGGGCCCGGCGTCACCTCGAAGGACGTCATCCTCGCGATCATCGCGCGGCTCGGCATCGGCGGCGCGACGGGCCACGTCTTCGAGTACCGGGGCGAGGCGATCCGCGCGCTCTCGATGGAGGAGCGCATGACGATCTGCAACATGTCGATCGAGGCGGGCGCCCGCGCCGGCATGGTCGCGCCCGACGAGACGACCTTCGCGTGGCTGGAGGAACGTCCCTTCGCCCCGAAGGATTTCTCGGGCTTCCGCGATCTCCGCACCGACGAGGGCGCGGCGTTCGACCGCGCGATGACGGTCGACGCGGACGCCCTGGAGCCCATGATCACGTACGGCACGAATCCCGGCATGGGGATGGCCGTCACCGGGACGATCCCCGCCGATTCGTCCAAAAAGGCGCTGGATTACATGGGCCTCGAGGCGGGACGGCCGCTCGCCGGCCACCCGATCGACGTCGTCTTCATCGGGAGCTGCACGAACTCGCGCATCACGGACCTCCGGGCCGCGGCGTCGATCCTCAAGGGCCGCCGGGTGAAGGCGCGCGTCCTGGTCGTGCCGGGCTCCGAACAGGTCAAGCGGCAGGCGGAGCGCGAGGGGCTCGACCGGATTTTCCTCGACGCGGGCTGCGAGTGGCGCGAGCCGGGCTGCTCGATGTGCATCGCGATGAACGGGGACGAGCTGAAGGAGGGGCAGTACTGCGTCTCGACCTCGAACCGCAACTTCGAGGGGCGGCAGGGCAAGGGGGGAAGGACGATCCTGGCGAGCCCGCTGACCGCGGCGGCCTCCGCGATCGAAGGGCGCGTCACCGACGTGAGAAAGATGCTGTGATCCGCCTTCGCTCTGATTCTGTTTAAGGGTTCCTGCCTGGGCTTCGGCGGGATGAGGACATGGACCCGATCACGACGTTTCGTGGCAAGTCGGTGGCGCTGAATATCCCCAACATCGACACCGACCAGGTGACCCCCGCGAACTATACCAAGGTCACGGACAAGCAGGGGCTCGGGAAGATCCTCTTCGCCCATTGGCGGTACAAGAACGCGCAGTTCGATCCGAACCCCGACTTCCCGCTCAACCGGCCGGGGGCGGAGGGCGCGACCATCCTCGTCGCGGGGGATAATTTCGGCTGCGGCAGCTCGCGCGAGCATGCCCCCTGGGCGCTCGTCGGCTACGGCTTCCGCGCCATCGTGTCGACGTCGTTCGCGGACATTTTCCGCAACAACGCGCTCAAGAACGGGCTCATCCCCGTCGTCGTGGACGCCGCGGTTCACGGCGAGGCCCTCGAAGCGGCGGAGAAGCACCTCGAGATCGCGATCGATCTTCCCAACCAGAGGGTCACGCTCCCCTCGGGCCGGACCGCGTCCTTCCCCATCGACCCCTTCCAGAAACGCTGCCTCGTCAAGGGCGTCGACGAGATGGGATATCTGCTGGCGCACCGGAACGAGATCGCCGAGTTCGAACGCCGTCGCGGCGGAAGCGGGGCCGCCGCCCCGAAGTGAGTCCCGCATCCTTGCCGCGCCCGCGTCGCGCCGGTATCCTCGCCCCACCATGAAGAGTTATCGCGTCGGCGTCCTCGGCGGCGACGGGATCGGGCCCGAGGTGACGGCCGAGGGGGTCAAGGCGCTCCGGGCCGCCGCGGCGAAATTCGGCTTCGGGCTCACCCTCGTCGAATACCCCTACGGAGCCGAGCACGCCCTCAAGACCAAGGAGCTCATTCCGGACAGCGCCTTCCTGGAGATGAAGTCGCTCGA
Source organism: Planctomycetota bacterium (assembly GCA_036505255.1). Classification (GTDB taxonomy): domain Bacteria; phylum Planctomycetota; class MHYJ01; order MHYJ01; family JACPRB01; genus DASRJF01. Next base: position 2,556 of record DASXTT010000221.1, read on the forward strand.
CGCGATCCTCCTCGGCGCCATCGGCGACCCGCGCTTCGAGACGGGATATCTTGAATTCGGGATCGTCGGCCGCCTCCGGTTCGACCTCGACCTCTACGTCAACCTTCGCCCGATCAAGCTCTACGCGGAACACCTCTGCCCGCTCAAGGGCAAGAAGGTCGAAGACCTCCAGATGGTGGTCGTGCGCGAGAACACCGAGGACGCCTATCGCGGCCAGACGCGGATCGACAAGAAGGGCACGCCCGACGAGACCGCGATCCAAGAGATGCTCTACACCCGGAAGGGGACGGAACGGATCATCCGGTACGCCTTCGATCTGGCGCGGTCGCGGCCGCGGAAGAAGCTCACGCTTGTCGACAAGGCGAACGCCGTCCGGGCCCACGACCTCTATCGGCGCGTCTTCGCCGAGGTGGGGAGGGAATATCCCGACGTCGCCGCCGATGCCGCCTTCGTGGACGCCTGCTGCATGTGGATGATCAAGAACCCCGAGAGCTTCGACACGATCGTCACGACCAACATGTTCGGGGACATCATCACCGACCTCGGCGCCGTCCTCCAGGGCGGGCTCGGCATCGCGGCGGGCGGCAACATCCACCCCGGCCGGGTCTCGGTCTTCGAGCCGATCCACGGCTCGGCTCCGAAGTACAAGGGACAGAGGAAGGCGAATCCCCTCGCGGCGATCCTCGCGGGCGGGATGCTCCTCGAGCACGTCGGCGAGAAGGCGGCGGGCGCCGCGATCGAAGCGGCGGTGGTCCGGCTTCTCACGAGCGGGCGCATCACGTCGATCGGCACCGACAGCGGGATCCCCACGGACGCCATCGGGGACATGGCCGCCGCGGAGATCGCCGGTTAGCCATCAGCCCTCAGCCATCAGCCCTCAGCCGGAGGCCCTGGCTGAACGCTGAAAGCTGAACGCTGAAAGCTGAAAGCTCCATTAATGTCCGACGAGATCGCCTCGCCGCCCGATCTTGACACCAAGGCGCTCCATCCCCGGGTCCGCCGCGCGGACCTGCGCCGCGAGATCCTGCGCCTGACCTGGCCCGTCGTCCTCCAGAACCTCTTCCGGACCTTCATGATCGTGGTTGACACGGCCATGGTGGGGCGCCTGGGCGCGTCGTCGCTCGCCTCCATGGCGGTGATCGGGCCGATCGGCTACTCCCTCATCGCGATCGTCATGGCGCTCGGCGTGGGGACGATCGCCACGGTGGCGCGGGCCACGGGCGAGGGCGATCACGCGAAGCTGGAGCGGGAGGCGGCCACCTCGATTCTCGCGGCGCTCGTCGGGGGCCTGGTCATCGTCGGACCGGCGATCTTCCTGCTGCCCCGGCTGGCGGGCCTCTTCGAGGTCCCCGGCGACCCCTCGGTCGTGGCGAATGCGCGGAGCTACCTCATTTACTTTGCCGCGGCGATTCCGGGCCTGCTCCTGGAGAACGCGGCCTCGGCGATCCTGCGGGGATCGGGAGACACCCGCACGCCGATGGTCTTCGCGATCGTCGCGAACGTCCTGAACATTTTCGGGAACTACACGTTCATCTTCGGCCGGTTCGGCGCGCCCGCGATGGGGGTTCCGGGCTCGGGGTTGTCGACGGCGATCTGCTACACGCTCCAGGGGATCGCGCTCACCTCGGT
>DASXTT010000222.1:0-3951 GCA_036505255.1 Planctomycetota bacterium
CCGGCGCAACGTCGAGGTGGCCGACGGCGTGCTCGACGGCCCGCGGAGCGCCGCGTACGACGAAGCGGAGAACCGCCTGCACGTCCAGACGGCGATCCTGGAGGCGATCCTGTGAAGGCGGAACACGTCGACCTGCTCCGGCAGGCGCTGCCCTACATCAACCGGTTCAAGAACAAGGTCTTCGTCATCAAGATCGGCGGCGACATCGCGGACGAGGAGCCGACGCTGCTCCCCTTCTGCGAGGAGGTCGCGCTTCTCGTCCAGGTGGGCATCCGCGTCGTCGTCGTCCACGGCGGAGGCAAGCAGGCGACGGAGCTGTCGGAAAAGCTCGGGATCGAGCCGCGGATCATCAACGGGCGCCGGGTGACGGACGACCGGACGCTCGACGTCGTGAAGATGACCTTCGCGGGCCTGATCAACACGGAGATCCTCGGCGCGCTCCGCCGGTACGGGATCGCGGCCGTGGGACTTTCGGGGGTGGACGGCAACATCGTCCACGCGACCCGCCGCCCGCCGAAGCGATTGCTCAACGAGGAGACGGGGAAATCGGAGATGGTCGACTTCGGCCACGTCGGGGACATCGACCGGGTGGACGACCGGCTCCTGAAGGTGCTCCTCGACGCGGACTACGTGCCGGTGGTCGCGTCGCTCGGGGCGGACGCCGAGGGCCACGTCTTCAACATCAACGCGGACACCGTGGCCGGATTCATCGCCCGGTCGCTGGGCGCGGAGAAGCTGATCCTCGCGAGCGACGTGGACGGGATCTACAAGGGCGACGGGGGGACGCGCGAAATAATCCAGCGGGCGACCATCGAGGAGGTCCGCGGCCTCATCCGGAGCGGCGTGATCCGCGGCGGCATGGTGCCCAAGGCGGAGTCCGCCATCGAGGCCCTCGGGAAGGGCGTAAGCTCCGTCCACATCATCAACGGGATGCGGCCCACCGCCCTGCTCACGGAAATCTTCACGGACAGCGGCTGCGGCACGATGATTTTCCGGTAGGACTCCCGCCCCGCCCGGTAGTGGGACAGTTTCCAGATTCACGATCCCAGATCCCGGTTTTCCGAAGTTGGGAACTCGAAACTGACCCCCCCCAGACAGCCGCTCTGGCATTCCCCCCGGCGCATCCCTACCATGGAGCCATGAAAGGCGGGTTCGCGGAGTACGCGCGGCGGCCCGACGACGCCCTTGAACTCGTGGAGGGCGCGCTCCTCATCGCGAAAGAGGCCTACCCGGGCCTGGACCTCGACCGGTACCGGAGCAAGCTCGACCGCCTCGGCGAAGAGGCGCGCCGCAACCTCCCCGCGAAGCCCTCCCCTTCCGCCGCCGTCGAAGGGCTCAACGAGTTCCTCTTCGGCCGCGCGGGATTCCGCGGCAACAACGAGGACTACTACGACCCCCGCAACAGCTTCTTCAACGAGGTCGTCGACCGCCGCCTCGGCATCCCGATCACGCTCTCGATCCTCTACTGCGACGTCGCGCGCCGGGTGGGCCTGCCCGCGATGGGTGTCGGCTTTCCGGGCCGCTACCTCGTGAAATGCCAGGCGGGCCGGCGCGAGCTGATCGTCGACTGCTTCGACGGCCGCCTCATCGGGCGCGAGGACTGCCAGAATCTCCTCGATTCGATGTACGGCGGGAAGCTCACGCTGACGGACGCGATGCTCCGCGTCTCCGGCCCCCGGGAGACGCTCGCCCGGGTCCTCAACAATCTCAAGGGCGTCTACCTCGGACGGCGCGACTTCGACCGGGCCGGTCGCTTCATCGAACTCTCGGAACAGCTCCTCCCGGGCGTCCCCGAGCATGCCCGCGACCGCGGGATGGTCCTCCTCGGCCAGGAGCGGTACGGCCAGGCGCTGGAGCGGCTCGAAGAATACCTCCGCCTCTCCCCGAAGGCCTCCGACTCCGCCACCGTCCGCCGTCATGTGAGGATGACCCGGACGCTCCTCTGCCACCTGAATTGACCCTGTCTTGTCTTTTTGAAAACTGACAACTGAAAACTGAAAACTGAAAACTGCAAACTGTGAACTGTCTCCTTCTGATGTCTGAAGTCTGAAGTCTGATAACTGTGCCATGGACTTCAAGTTCGATCTTTTCGGCGAAGGCCCGAAGGATACGTCCCTGCAGGGTCGCATCAAGGAATGGGTCCGCGCCCATTTCACGGTCCCCCCGGAAGTGCCGGTCCTCGTGACCGAGATCTATTGCGACCAGCCCGGGTGCGCCCCGATCGAGACCCTCGTCGCCATCCTCGACCCCGGCGGCCGGCGCCAGTTCAAGATGGGCCGCCCCATGCGCGAGGTCGAGAAGGGGGACATCCGCCACATGCTCCCGAACCCCGAGGGCCACGGGCCGCGCATCGACGTCGACAAGCTCGGCACGGGGCGGTGGGAATGAATGGAGGGTGGGTGAGTTCCCGGATCCCAGATCCCAGATCCCAGTTTCCGAAGTTACGAGCTTCGAGCCAGATGCTTGAAACGGGCCAATGACCGAATGAGCGCTACCGTGGACCCGATTCCCGTCTCCGTCCTCACCGGCTGGCTCGGCGCGGGCAAGACCACGCTCCTCAACCGCATCCTCCGCGAGCGCCACGGCCGCCGCATCGCCGTCATCGAAAACGAGCTCGGGGAGACCGGCGTGGACGCCGAGCTCGTCATCGGGACGGACGAGGAGCTCATCGAGATGAACAACGGGTGCGTCTGCTGTTCCATCCGCGGCGACCTCATCCGCACGCTCCACGGCCTCCTCCGGAAGCGGGACAAGTTCGACGCGATCCTGATCGAGACCACGGGCGTCGCCGACCCCTCTCCCGTCGCCCAGTCCTTCTTCGTGGACGACGAGCTCCGCGCGCGCCTCGCCCTGGACGCGATCATCACCGTCGTGGACGCGAAGCACATCGCGCTCCACCTGGACTCCGACGAGCCGGCCCGCGAGCAGATCGCCTTCGGCGACGTGATCCTCCTGAACAAGATCGACCTCGCCGCCCCGGCGGAGGCGGACCGCCTCGAGGCGCGGATCCGCTCGATGAACGCGCTCGCCCGGATCCACCGGACGGTGCGGGGCGAAATCGATCTCGCGAAGGTGCTCGGTCTGGGCGCCTTCGACCTCTCGCGGAAGCTGGAGCTCGCGCCCGACTTCCTGACGGGAAACGGGGCGCATCACGACCCCGCGATCCGCTCGCTCTCGCTGACGGAGCCCGGCGCGCTCGACGGCGCGAAGCTGAACGCGTGGCTGGGGACCCTGCTCAAGACGCGCGGCGGCGACATCTTCAGGATGAAGGGGATCGTGCAGGTGAAGGGGGAGCCTCGGCGCGTGGTCTTCCAGGGCGTCCACATGATGTTCGACGGCCGCCCCGACCGCCCGTGGGAGCCGGGCGAGGATCGCACGAACCGCCTGGTCTTTATTGGCCGAAATCTGCCGGAAAGCGAGCTGAGGGCGGCCTTGGCGAATTGCAGGGCGGACAGCGAGTAGCGATCAGCAGTCGGCAGGCTCTGTTGAATACCCCCGATTTCACCACCAAGACACAAAGACACGAAGCAGACTTGGATCCGTGCATCCAATCGATGGACACCAGACAGGTTGAGCGCCCGCCGGGAGGGACGGCTGGGGATGCCGCGGGAGAAGGCGTCTTCTCCCGCGGCTTCTCTTGCCGTCCCCGGCGGGCGCACCTCCCTGAAACCCTCTTCCTAGTGGCTTGATGTCTTGGTGGTTGAAGAGGTATCAACAGAGCTCAGTCAGCGCTCAGCCGAAAACGTCTATCGCGAATGCGGTGCCGGTACCGTGAGATACCTTCGCCGGGCTTGAAGCTTGGAGCTTCTGAAACGGGGAACGGGAAACTCGCCCGCCGCCTACGGCGTGGCGTTCAGGCGCGCTTCGATCTCCGCCAGCATATACCGTTCGTCATCGACCTGGCGGCGCAGGGGTTCGATCTGGCCCCTCACGACCGGGTACCGATAGGAC
>DASXTT010000223.1:0-7749 GCA_036505255.1 Planctomycetota bacterium
TCACGGACGAGATGGCGTGAGGCCCTGCGTCCCGCGGGTGCAGCGGCCGGCATCGCCCTGCTCTGCCTGACCCCGGCCTTCGCGCGCAACGTCGCCGTGGGGGCCCCTGTATTCGGCCTCTCCGCTGTGGGCCCCGTCACCTTCATCGCGTCCAATGTGCCCGGCTACGATCCGGCGAACGGCTTCACCGTCGACGACCGCGCCGTGGCGCGCATCATGGGCGACACGGGCGGCGGCTTCGGAGGCGTCGTAGGGGAGGTACTCAGCGATCATTCCCCGGGGAGTTTTCTCAGTCTCATGGCGGGAAAGTTCGCGGTCCTGTGGCACGCGCACGAACTCCCGAACAACAAGAATTTCCTGTACTACCGGAAGCACGCCTCGATCCTGGGTTCCGCGTTGGTGACCTTCCTGATCATCGCTCCCCTCGCGATCGTGGGCATGGCCTCGGCATGGCGGGATCGGTCCCGACATGCCCTGCTGTATGGGCTGGCGGTCGCGGTGGCGGCGCCGCTGCTGATTTTCTACGTGCTCTCAAGGTTTCGAGCTCCATTCGCGACGGCGTTGATTCCTTTCTCGGCACTGGCCTTGGTCCGGTTCGTGGATTGGTTTCATCGGGAGCGCTGGCTGACCGTGGCTCGCGCATCGGCGGCCATAGCGCTGATGACCCTCTGGGTGGCGCGGCCTCTTCCCGCGAATCAGTTGCCGATTCGATCCTCGGACTATCGGGTCGCCTACCTCACCTACTGGCAGCCGCGCGAGCGGGAAGCGGTGGCGCGATCCGACTGGAACGCGGCGGCGTCGGTGCTGGAGGAAGCCCTGGCCGAGGAACCGGACGAGGTGCGGCGCATCGATGGATCGCCCGTTCCCGAGGGAAGGGTCGAACGGCGCCGCGTGGCCGCCTGGTTCGAGGTACTCCACGGGTTCCGGGCGGACCTGCTCGGACGGGCGGGAAGGGCGGAGGAGGCCCGGGCGGAATCGAATCGGGCGGAGATCCTCAAGCGGTCCCGGGAATGAAACAAGGTGTCAGAAAAACACGACACCTACGCGATGATCTGTAAAGTTTTGTTGGCGGTTCGATCTCAGTTGCCCGCCTGCTGTTCCAGGAACCGGAGGATCGTCCGCACTCCGACGCCGGTTCCCCCGGCGGGTTTGTAGGGCTGGCTCGATTCCGTGAGCGCCGGCCCCGCGATGTCGATGTGCGCCCACGGGATTCCCTCGCCGACGAATTCCTTGAGGAACAGGGCGGCCGTGATCGAGCCGCCCCAGCGTCCGCCCGAGTTCTTCATGTCGGCGACGTCGCTTTTGATCATGTCCCAGTACTCCTCGACGAGCGGAAGCTGCCAGATCTTCTCGCCGGTCGCCCGACCGGAGGCGATGAGCCGGTCCACGAGCGGCTGGTCCGTGCCGAAGATCCCGCTCACCTCGGGTCCCAGCGCCACGACGCACGCCCCCGTCAGGGTTGCGAGATCGACGATGCAGTCCGGCTTGAGTTTCGACGCGTACGACAGGGCGTCCGAGAGGACGAGCCGGCCCTCGGCGTCGGTGTTGATGATCTCCATCGTCTTGCCGTTCATGGCGCGCAGGACGTCGCGCGTCTTGTAAGCGCCGCCGCCGGGCATGTTCTCGCTCGCCGCGAAAATGCCGTGGACGTTGACGCGCGGCTTCAGCTCCTTGAGCGCGCGGAAGACGCCGATGACCGCGGCGGCGCCCGACATGTCGTCCTTCATGTTGAGCATGCCGTCGGCGGGCTTGATGCAGAGGCCGCCGCTGTCGAAAGTGATCCCTTTGCCGAGGATCGCGATGGTCGTCTTCGCCTCCGGGGCCAGGTAGGTCATGTGGACGAATCGGGGCGGCTCCGAGCTCCCCGCGGACACGCCGAGCAGCCCGCCCATCCCGAGCTTCCTGGCTTCCTTCTCGTCGATGACCTTGATCGAAATGGCCGCCGCCCCCTTGGCGACCTCTGAAGCCGCGTCAGCGAGATACCGGGGTGTGCAGATGCTGGGAGGCTCGTTCACCAGGTCACGGGTGAGACAGGTCGCCTCGGCGTAGATGCGTCCCCGCGCCGCGCCTTCCCGGAGCGCGGAGAGGTCCGCCGCGTCGGCCGCGGCCAGCCGGAGGCGCGCGAGCGGCTTCGCCTGGCCGTCCGGCTTCGACTTGTACTTGCGGTACTCGTAACCGGCGAGGAGCATCCCTTCGACGGCGGCCTGGGCCTGCTCCCGGGGCGCGACCGAGGCGCGCCGGTCGAGCGGCAGGCCGATCGTCAGCTCGCGGCCTCCGAGGCCCTTGATCCGGTTCGCGACGGTCGCGACGGCCCGCCGCAGTCGCTCCGCGTCGAAGGCGGAGGCCTTGCCGAGCCCGGCGACCGCGATGCGGCGTGCCGGCCGTCCGCCCTCCGGGTAGAAGACCAGGAGCGACTTCTCCTTCCCCTTGAAGTCTTCGAGGCGGGCCGCCTCCGCGTATCTCCGTTCCAGCGGGCGGTCGAGCGAGGCCCAGCCGCCGGCCGGCCGGCTTTCATCTTCGAAGGCGAAGAGCGCGAGCGTGTCGCCGAGAGCCTGACGGGAGCGCAGCCGTTCCGCGAGCAGTTTCATCGCGTGATCATCCCCTGGTTGTGAAGTGATCGAGAGCGGACCCGAGGTTCTTGAGTCCCGCCCTCAGGACCTCCTCGTCGATGCCGAGCGAGATCCGGATGTACCCCCGGAGCCAGAAGAAATCGCCCGGGACGACGAGGGTCGAGTGGCGTTCGCGGAGGTGGTTCGACAGGTCCATCGCGTCCAGCGGCACCGGGAGGCGGAGCAGGGCGACCGTGCCGCCCTCGGGCTCGACCCATCCGAGTTCCGGGTGGCGCTTCAGCCAGTCCGCGAGGATCTTGAGGTTCTCCTGGACGATCCCCTTGCACCGCTCGGTCAGCGCGTCCGCCTTCGACAGCGCCAGGAGGGCGAGCGACTGGCTCGGCGCGGACATCCCTCCGGCGATGTAGTCCTGGATCTCGTGGATCCGGCGGATCACCTCCTCGCCCGCCGCGACCCAGCCGACGCGCAGGCCGCCGAGGCCGTACACCTTCGACAGGCTGCCGATGGAGATCATCGGATCGCCGAAACTCACGGCGGGTCGGAGCCCGGGAGCGAAGCTCGCGTCGAGATAGACCTCGCTCACGATGACGCGGGCCCCGTGGTCTCGGGCGATCTGGCCGATCGTGAGCATCTTGTCGGGGTTCGTGCCGACGCCGCTCGGATTGTGGAGGTTCGTCAGGAGGATCGCCTTCGTGTGGCGGTTCACGCGTCGCTCGAATTCCTCGAGGTCGACCTGCCACCCCCGTTCAAACCGGCGCTCGAAGGTCTTGACCGAGGCGCCGAAGTGCTGGGGAATCCGGTAGAGGGGCTCGTAGTTGGGTGTCTCGAGGAGGATCTCGTCGCCCGGCTCGAGGGACGCGGCGCATGCCAGGAAGATCCCCATCGTGGCGCCGTTCGAGATGAAGACGCGGTCGGGAGAAATCCCGTAGCGCGCGGCGATCGCCTTCCGGAGGGCGGGCTGGCCGGACTCGTCCACGAGACCGGTGTCGACGTGCTCCGTGGAAAAGTCCAACTCTTCCCGGGTCAGAGTCTTGATGTTGCTGCGGGCGAGGTCGCAGCGCACGGTCCCCATGTACCGGCGCGCCCATTCGAGGTAGGCGATCTTGTGGAAAGCCATCCCGACGTCACTCGGCGGAGTCAAGCGCCTCGAAACGGCGGATGTCGATGATCGGTCCGGAAACGTCCGCCACGACCGACGAGTAGGTGTGGAGGATCCCTTCGACGCGGACCCGGTGGCCGACGTACTTGAGCCAGTCGTCGCCCCGCCGGAACTTGTCGAAGTGGGGGATGTAGATCACGAGTCCGCTCGGGAGGGTCACCTTGCCGTGCACGGCCCCGAGATGATCGAAGGTCCCCTCGACGGCGACATCCTTGCCCGCGTACCGGTCCAGTTCGTCGCGCGTCTTGACCTCGGCGAATTCCCCGGAGCCGGCCTCGGGGCCCGGCGAGCCGCACGAGGCGGCCACCAGACCGGCCAGACACAGGAGGGGGAGGGCTTTCATGAGCGGCGATTATAAATCCATGACGCAAGGCGGCAAACAAAACTTGGCGGTCGTCGTGCGGCAATGCTATGTTCCCGGCACCACCCATGGCTCGTATCGCCGATCTTCACGCCCGGGAGATCCTGGACTCGCGCGGATGGCCCACCTTGGAGGTCGAGGCGCGGCTCGAAGGGGGCGTCTCGGGGCGCGCCGCCGTCCCCTCGGGAGCCTCGACGGGAGAACACGAGGCGCTCGAACTCCGGGACGGCGACGCGAAGCGCTTCGCGGGCCGCGGCGTTCTCAAGGCGATCGCCAATGTCCGCGAGCTCGCGTCGAAGTTGCGCGGAATGGATCCCTCGCAGCAGAAAATGATCGACGAGATCCTCATCGATCTCGACGGAACCCCCAACAAGTCCCGCCTCGGTGCCAACGCCACCCTCGGCGTATCCCTTGCCGTCGCCCACGCGGCCGCGGCGGCGGCGGGAAAGCCCCTGTACGAGTTCCTGAGCCACGGCAAGGGCGTGACCCTGCCTGTCCCCTTCATGAACGTGGTCAACGGCGGGGCCCACGCGGACAACATTCTCGACTTCCAGGAGTTCATGATCGTGCCGGCCGGATTCGACTCCTTCCGCGAGGCGCTCCGCGCGGGGGTCGAGGTTTTCCACGCGCTCAAGGCGGTGCTCAAGGGGCGGGGCCATTCGACCGCGGTGGGGGACGAGGGAGGGTTCGCCCCGAATCTGAAATCGACCGAGGAAGCGCTCGACGTCCTGATGAAGGGGATGGAGAAGGCGGGATACGCGCCGGGGAAACAGGTCGCGCTGGCGCTGGATGTCGCCGCGAGCGAGCTCTTCCGGGACGGGAAGTACTATTTCGACAAGTCCGGGGAAACCGCCAGGACCGCGGACGAGATGGTGTCCTTGTACGAGAAACTCGGCGCCGCCTATCCCCTCGTTTCGATCGAGGACGGCCTCGCCGAGAACGACTGGGAGGGCTGGAAACTCCTGACGGAACGCCTCGGCCGGAAGGTCCAGCTGGTGGGCGACGACATTTTCGTCACGAGCACGGAGCGGCTGCGGCGGGCGATCCGCGAGAAGGTCGCCAACGCGATCCTCATCAAGGTCAATCAGATCGGGACCCTGACCGAGACGGTGGACGCCGTGGTGATGGCCCAGCAGGCGGGGTACAAGGCCATGATCTCGCACCGCTCGGGCGAGACGGAAGATACTACGATCGCCGACCTCGCCGTGGCCCTGAACGCGGGCATGATCAAGACGGGCTCGGCGAGTCGATCGGAAAGGACGGCGAAGTACAACCGCCTGTTGAGAATCGAGGAGGAACTGGGAAGCCAAGGGCGCTTCCCGGGATTCAATGCGTTGGCTCCTGGGGGGAAGGGGCGCGCATGACGCATCCAGCATCACGCATGGCGGGGGCCAATTGGCGAGCTTGTTCGAGGAATCCGTGATGCGTCATGCGCCATGCGTGATGCGGCCAAGGTCAACGAGACAGTGAGCGGCTCCGCACGACTTTCAGATCATCATCCAGTTCGTATACGATCGGAAGGCCCGTCGCGATCTCGAGCTCGACGATCTTCTCATCGGGAATGTTGTCGAGGTACTTGATCAGGCCCCGCAGGGAGTTGCCGTGCGCCGAAACCAGGACGCGCCGGCCCGCGTTCAGGTCGGGGACGATGCGCTCGTGCCAGTAGGGGAGGACGCGGGCGATCGTGTCCTTGAGAGACTCGCTGAGCGGGATTTCCTCGGGCCGGAGAGTCGCGTATCGGGGATCCTTGCGCTGGCCGCGCGGATCGTCGGGGGTGAGCGGGGGCGGCGGAACGTCGTAGCTCCTCCGCCAGGTCTTCACCTGCGCCTCGCCGTGGCTGGCGGCCGTCTCCGCCTTGTTGAGGCCCTGCAGGGCGCCGTAATGGCGCTCGTTGAGGCGCCAGTGCGCCGTCTGCGGAATCCACATCAGGCTCATCTCCTCGAGGACGATCCAGAGCGTCTTGATGGCGCGCTGGAGGACCGAGGTGTGGGCGACGTCGAACACGAACCCCTCGCGGTTGAGGGTGCGGCCCGCGTCGACCGCCTCCCGCACGCCACGGTCTGAGAGCCCGACGTCGATCCAGCCCGTGAAGCGGTTCTCCCGGTTCCAGAGGCTCTCGCCGTGGCGGATGAGCACGAGTTGCTTCATGGGGGCACTATACACGGGGCGGCGCCGGACCTCATGCGAGCTTGATCGGCGCCTTCAGGTATTTCCGCTGGCACGGCGTGCAGAGATCGAAGCGGAAGGCGCGGTAGATCTGGTCCATCGCTTCCTGTTCCGAAAGGTGCTGCAGCTGGGCGATGATCCGCGCCATCTCGGCCCGGTGATCCTTGGCGAGGTCATCGTCGGTGATCTCGAGGGGATCGTAGGCGGCTTTCACCTCGATCTTCACCTCGTAACGGACGTCGCTTTCGACCAGGAGGGGCGCCCCGCATCCGTCGCAGGTAAGACGGTCCATTTCAAAGCCCTCGGCGATCAGCGGTCAGCCTTCAGCGGGAAGGGCTGACGGCCGAAGGCTGATGGCTGATGGCGGCGCTCCCGGGATCAAGCGTGGACAATACCATGATGTGCGCAGGTTAGTTGCGATGGAACTGGAGCTGGTCGCGCGAGACCCGGACGCGCACCCGATCGCCCTGGCGGACGACGCCCTCGACGAGCAGGTCGGCGAGGGGGCCCTCCACGTCGCGCTCGACGGTGCGGCGCAGTTCGCGCGCCCCGTACTCGGGCCGGAAGCCGCGCTCCGCGAGCAGGGGCGGCACGGCGTCCGAGAACTCGAGCGCGATGGGGACCGCCGCCGCGTGGCGCTGGACCTCCTCGAGCAGGCGGCCGACGATTTTCACGCACTCGCCGAGCCCGAGCGAATTGAAGAGGACGACCTCGCTGAGACGGTTGAGGAACTCGGGCCGGAACCGGGACTTGAGGCTCGTGACGGTCTCGTCGAAGAGCTCCTCGCGCGACAGCTCGCGCCGGCCGGCGCGGAAGCCCATGCGGTTCTTGAGCGCCGCGACCTCGTCGGCGCCGACGTTCGAGGTGAAGACCATCACGGTCTCTCCGAAGGGGATCCGGCGCCCCTTCGCGTCGGTCACGAACCCCTCGTCCATCGCCTGGAGGACGATGTCGTGGACCTTGGAGTCGGATTTCTCGATTTCGTCGAACAGGACGACGGTCCGCCCGCGGCGGCTCACCTCGACGAGGAGTCCGCCCTGGTCGTGCCCGATGTAGCCGGGGGGCGCGCCGATGAGCTTGGCGTACTCGTGGGGGAGGGCGTACTCGCTGCAGTCGACCCGGACCATGCCCGCGGTGTCGCCGGTCATGATCCGCGTGATCGCTTTCGCCAGTTCCGTCTTGCCCACGCCGGTCTGGCCCACGAAGAAGAAGGCCGCGATCGGGCGCTCGGGGTCCCGGAGGCCGGAGAAGGCCTTCTTGAGGGCCCGCGAGACCGAGGCCACGGCCTGGGGCTGGCCGACGATGCGCGAGGCCAGCTGATCTCCGATCGTGCGGAGGCTCTCGAGCGACCTCGGTGCCGAAGGGGCCACGTGATTCAGCAGATGAATTTCGGGCTGGGGGCCGTCGGAGACGGGGATCGACACGGCGCGCAGGTCGAGACCGGGATTGGCCTCGACGCAAAGCGCGTAGAGACGTTCCTCGATGGCGATCCG
>DASXTT010000224.1:0-4769 GCA_036505255.1 Planctomycetota bacterium
TTGATGAAGGTGGACGCGTTTTTTGGATTGAGCCGGATCGCCTCGTCGAGATCGGCCCGCGCGCCCTCATGGTCGCCGAGGTCCAGCTTCGCCTGCCCGCGGTCGTACCAGGCCAGGGCGTTCTTGGGATCCCGTTCGAGCGCGAGATTCCAAAGCGAGACGGAGTCCCTCCAGACCCGCGCATAGCTCCACGACTGGACTCCGAAGAGGGCGAGAATGATCCCGGCCGCGACGCACGGGAGCCGGCGCCCGGTCCCGGGCCGGGCCATCCAGGCGGCGAGGCCGGCGGCGGCAAGGACCGCGAAAGGAAGGCAGGCCAGGTACGAATATCGGTCGGCCACGACCTGCGGACCCGCTTGAGTCAGGCCGAGAACCGGACCGACGGTCACGGCGTACACCACCCACGCGGCGAGGAGTCCGGGCCGACGCTTCCGGAAGACGATCAGGATGACCGTGACCGCAATCGCGATCGCGGCTCCCGCGAGATAGCGCGCCTCGAACGGATTGAAGGTCGATCGCAGGAGATGGAGCGGATTCCGGGAGAACGGCAGCATGGTCTCCGAAAGGTAAAAGCCGAGGCCGTATCCCGACTGGACCACGCGCTTGAGGCCCGTGTGGTCCGCCACGAAGTCCATCGCGCCGACCTGCTTTTGTGCCAAATACGCGAGGATCGCGGCCACGATGGCCAGAGCGAAGAATGGAATCTTTTCCCGGACGACCTCGTCCCACAGGTCCGCGTCGAATCGCCGTAGCGGGTAGATGTCCAGGATGATCAGGACAATGGGAAACGTGATTCCCCAAGCCTTCGACAAGAGCGACAGCGCGAACGCGCCCAAGGCGATGGCGTACCATCGACCGCGGCCTTCCCCCTCGCCCGTCCATCGAAGCCAGGCCAGGATCGAGATGAGGATGAAGAAGCCCGAGAGGACGTCGCGCCGTTCCGTGATCCACGCCACGGACTCGACCCGCAGCGGGTGGACCGCAAAAAAGAGCGCGCCCGCCGCGGCGGCCAGATGGGTGGAGAGATCCGACAGCGCGAATCGACCCCCTCGCTCCAGGAGCACGAGGACGACCCGGTAGAAAAGCGCCGCGTTCGCGGCGTGAAGGAGCAGGTTGACGAGGTGGTATCCGAAGGGGTTCATCCCCCACAGCGTGTAGTCGAGCCCGAAGGTCAGCCACGTCAGCGGATGGTAGTGGCCCGCGTGGAACGTCGTGAACATCCACGAAACCTGGTCCCAGGCGAGCCCCCTCCACGCCTCGTGGTTGACCAGGACCAGGTTGTCGTCCCAGTTGAGGAATCCGCCTCCGAGGGCCGGGAGGAACGCGAGGAACGAGGCGAGGAAAATCCCGGCCGGCAGGCCAAATCTGAGTGGGAGTGATGAGGGATCGAGAGGCACGGGGCAATGATACGAAGAAAGCTCCAAGCTCCAAGCTCCAAGCTTCAAGACGGACGATGCGCATCAACTGGAATGGAAACCGCGGCTGATTGCTGACCGCCGATTGCTGATCGCTGCGATCAGGCCAGTATAATCGGGGCATGCGCGGCGCGCTTCTGGCCCTGGCCTCGGTCCTCCTCCTGGCGCAGGACGGAGTCCGCGCCGGCGCGTGCCGTTCGGGGCGTCTCGTCGGGACGACCGACGCGCTGCGCCGGTACGAGCTCCCGCCCGGTCCCTTCGAATGGAAGCTCGCGCCCCGCACCGAGGCCGGGGAGGAGCGCGGCTTCGACCTGACCTTCCCCTCGGCCGTCACGGGCGAGATCGAGGAAAACAACACGGTCTGGTGCCGGGTCTGGATGCCGAAGGAGAGCGCCCCGACGCCGCGTCCCGCGGTCGTGATGCTCCACTACCTCAAGGGCACCTTCAAGCCCATGGAGGCCGCCGGGCTCTGGTTCGCGAGCAAGGGCTTCGTCGCCGTGCTCGTGTACATGCCCCACTACGGCCGCCGGCGCGCGGCCGACCCCAAGAAACGTTCGTTCATGATCAGCGACGATCTCGACTCGACGCTGGCGAATTTCCGCCAGGCGGTCCTCGACATCCGTCGGACGGGAGACTGGCTCCGATCGCAGAAGGGAATCGACCCCACGCGGGTCGGCCTCTTCGGCGTCTCCCTGGGGGCCGTCGTGGGCGCGCTCGTGGCGGGCGTCGAACCGCGCTTCACCCGGACGGTGCTCGTCGCGGGGGGCGGCGATCTGGCGGCGATGGTGCTTCACGAGTCGCGCGAGACCCGCGAGATGCGCCAGCGCCTTCTCGACGGGGGCTGGACGGCCGAGAAGTTGAACCCCATCCTGGAGCCCATCGAGCCCCTGACCTTCGCCGGCCGGGTCGATCCCGGGAGCGTCCTGCTCATCAACGCCGAGAACGACGACGTGATCCCCAAGGAGTGCACCGATCGGCTGCGCGACGCGATGGGCGGGCCGCGGATCACCTGGATCAAGGCCAACCACTACTCGATCGCGTTCGCGCTTCCCCAGATTCTCAGCCAATCGGCGGAACATCTGGCCGCGCGGCCGCTCTGGTGATCAGGGCTCCGGGTGGCTCGAGATCTTCCACTTCCCATCCTTCAGGGACCATGTGAGCGCTCTCTCCACCTCATCGCGGTCGGTGGTCTTCTTGTCGTTGTTAGTGAAGATGCGCAGGCATTTCAGCTTGACGCGCGCCTCCTCCTTGCTCGCGAACTCGATGGAGGCGACCGACCAGTCCTGGTATTCGAGCTTGATGTCCATCCCGAGCCCGCCGAACGCCTTGTTGAGGGCGGCCAGATCGCAGGCATAGAAATCGGAGATCTTGTTTTCGATGTCGTTCGTATTGAACGCCTTGATGTAGCGGGCCAACCGCGATTGAATTTCACCGCGCTCGGTGGCGTAGGGATCGGGCTTCTCGGCGGGAGGCGGTGGCGGTGTCTTGGGGACTGTGGGAGGCGGCGGAACCGGCGCCTCGGCGGTTCCCGGGGCCCTTTTGAAGAGGATGGCTCCGATCGCGATCATGATCCCGAGCGTGGCGACCAAGCTGACGATCAGCAGGATCCGTCGCCCTTTCCGGTGCGGATGGACGACCCGCCGGTGGACCGTGGTGTGGCGGCCGCCGCTCGACCTCGCGGAGGAGGCCCGACCGGCCGCGGGGACCGACGGATCGGAGTCGGGATCGCCCCGTCCCGCCTTGGCGCGCGCCTCGCGCGTCAGCTCCGTGTCGGTGCGGAGGCGGAGGATGCCCGACTCCGTTCTGGGAATATCGATGATTGCGGCGCACTTGGGGCACTTGGCGCGGCGCCCGCCGTGTTCGAGGGAGACTCGAACGTGGTGTCCGCACGAATCGCACATCGCGATCAGGTAGTCGGTCATCGGAGGGGACCATCGTATGCAGGCGGGTTTTTCAGCGGCAAGCAGAATGTTTCGGCGCGGCACGCCCGGCGTCACGACCGGATGAGCAGCCCCATCGCATAGAGCCGCCGGACGCCCTCGAGGAGTTTCCCGCGGACCTCCTTCGCCTCGGGCGACCCGGCCGGCGCGAGCTCATCCACGATATCCCCGAGCCGGCGCTTGCCGTCGCAGTTCCCGAGGACGGCCATGCTGCGGCCGTCCATTCTGCCCCCGATTTTGAATCCGCGGGTCACGGTGAACCGGGTCTCGCGAAGCACCATCTCCCCCTCCCGAAACGAGGCGATCTGCTCGAATTCCAGATCCTCGATCGGGCGGAACGACGCGGCGGGGAGGTCGGGCTCACCCGCCAGCCAGTCCCGCGCCTCGAAGATGCGGAGGATCTGGTCGCTCGTGGCGGCGTCGCTGGCCATCGGGAAGTCCTCGGGCGCCACCCAAGTCCGCCCCGCGGAGCGGCGCCGCATCACGACCCCGCCCGACGCGAGCCCCTCGATGCCTTCGCGCTGGAAGTAGTCGGTCCAGCGGTCGATGGCGGTCTCGTGCTCCCGGGGGTGCTTCGTCAGCAGGGGCCGGTTCCAATCTCCCGCGTACTCCAGGGGAGTCCGGGTCCGGGAGTGCATGAGCAGGACGTCGCACTCCGAGCCCGCGATCCACCCCTTCACGGGGTCGGACCCGCGCTGGCCAGCCCGCAGGGCCCAGTTGCAGAGGACCGAGGCGAATCCCCCCTCGCGGAGGTGGCGCGGGAGATCTCGTATGAGGGTCTTGCAGAGCGAGTCGCCCTCCTTGCCGCTGTCCCGGAACTGGAAATCGGAATCGGGCGAAATCACGTAGGGCGGGTTGCACATGATCACGTCGAAGGTCTCGCCCGCCACGGGCTCGAAGAGGCTCCCCGGGCGGATGTCGACGTTGCGGATGTCGTTGAGCGCCGCGTTGAAGGCGGTGAAGTTCAGGGCGCGGGGGTTGATGTCGGTGGCGACGACGCGGTCGCAGTGGCGGGCCGCGTAGAGCGCGACGACGCCGCATCCGGTGCCGAGGTCGAGTCCCGCGCGCGCCGGCCGGCGGACGCAGAGGGAGACCAGGCTGACGGAACTCGGATTGACGCCGGCGACGTAATCGTTAGGCACGGCGAGGGGGTCATCATGGTACGGATCGGCGGCGAGGACGAGCGTGTCGAACGGGGTGAATTTCACCAGGGGTTCGAGGCCGCCGGGGCCGGGACGGACGAGGCCCATGGCGGCGAGGCGCTCCGTCGTCAGCGGTTTCAGATCCCGGGCGGCGACCGCCGGGTCGACGGGGAGCCCGAGCATGAAGAGCCGGATCAGGGTGGGAAGAAGGCCCTCCGGGGGGAGCCGGCGGATGATGAGCGGGACGTCGGCCCGGGGGATGCCTTCGGTGG
>DASXTT010000225.1:0-9383 GCA_036505255.1 Planctomycetota bacterium
GGTGCTGGTCGCGGGCGGCGCCGCGCGCCTCATCACCCGTCGGCAGACTTATGACGACATCCTGGCCCCGGAGTCGATCGAGACGTTTTGAGGATGGGACCGCTGTCCGCTGTCCGCTGTCCGCCCTCCGCGGAAAGCGGGGAGTGGAAAGCGGACTCCTTCCCAAAAGTTTGACACCAAATCGCGCAGGGATTAGCCTTCCACGTTACGTCCGGGGCTTGTAAGGGATTCCATAGAGAACCGGGGGGGCGCCCCCCGTTTCGACCCAAGCCGGAGACCGAAAGGAGCCACTGATGCTCGCCCGCCTGCTGCTCGCTTCGACGTGCGCCGTTGTCCTCGCCGCCCCCTTCGCGGGGGCGCAGGACGGGCTCCAGGACGAGGCCCGCAAGCTCTTTAACGAGGGGAAGGACCTCTACCTGCGGGGCAAGTTCGCGGAATCCTACTCCAAGTTCGAGCAGGCCTTCCAGAAACAGCCCTCGAGCGACCTCGTGTACGCCTTCATCCAGCGGGCCGGCGTCGACGTCGTAACCGGGATGATGACGGCGAAAGACGAGAACATGCGGAACGTCGGCTACCGGCTCTTCGAACTCGCGGGGCCGGCGGGCAGCGACCGGATCCGGAAGGGGAAGGCGGTCATCGAAAAGTACATCGAGGACCTCCGCGACAACGACCTCGCCGTCCAGCAGAGCGCCCGCTGGCACCTGAAGAACATCGGCCCCTACGCGGCGCGGTTCCTCGTGCCCTTCCTGGGCCATGCGCAGGCGGACCTCTTCCGCTCGCGCGTGATCCTGACGCTCACCGAGATGGGGACGGACGTGAGCCTGGCCGTCGCCGAGGCGCTCAACTCGAAGAACGCCACGATGCGCCAGAACGCGGCGGTCGTGCTCGGGAACATCAAGGACGACCGGACGGTGCCGGCGCTCCGCCGGTCCCAGTCGAATCCCAACGAGACGCCCGAGGTGCGGAAGCTCGCGCACGAGGCGCTGATCAAGATCACGCGCCAGTCCGAGGACAAGTGGAAGGAAGCCAAGGAGTATTACCTCGACCTGGCGGAAAACCTCTACAACCAGAGCCCCGCGGCGGTCCACGTCTGGAACCGGGCGTGGCTCGTCTGGCATTGGGACGAGGAGAAGGACGTCCTGACGGAGCGCGAAGTGGCCCGGTTCGTGTGGGCCCAGCAGCTCGCCGAGGAATCGATCTACGACGCGCTCGCCCTCGATCCCGATTACCGGCGCGAGGGCTGGAGCCCCTGGTCGCTCCTCGTGTGCGTCCACTTCCAGCAGGCGGTCGACGCCGAGGGCGGGACCGCCGCGGCCGAGGCGGCGCTGAAGGGGAACGATCCCGGATTCCTCCCCGAGCATCTCGAGTCGCTCAAGAAGATGCTCGAGGGCGCGGACCGGAACAAGGTCCTGGCCAAGGTCCCCGGCCGGGCCCACATGTACGAGGCGCTCGGGCGCTGCCTGCGGGACGGGAACGCGGGGGTGGCGGTGGAGATCCTCGAGACGCTCAAGGCCGAGGGCTCGGCGGCCGACCTGCCGGCCGCGGGCGCCGACGCGGCGGCCTCCCCCGGAGGCCCGCTCATCCTCGCGCTCACGCACGACGACAAGCGGGTGCGGTACGCGGCGGCCGAAACCTACGTGGCCCTGACCCCGAAAGAGGAGAAGCTCGGCAAGCAGCTCGTCATCCCGAACCTCGTCGACGCGCTCGGCGAGTCGGGCGTCCGCGTCGCGCTCGTCATCTACGACGTGCAGGACGACAACGACCGGAACTACATCAACGCGCTGACGAAGCTGTTGAACCAGGCCAACGTCTTCCCGGTGATCGCCCGGAGCGGCGGCGAGGGCGTGGTCAAGGCCAAGCAGTTCCCCACGGAGGACGTCGTCATCATCCAGCGCAAGGTGGCGGGCCAGATCTACTTCAAAGAGGAGCCCACGAGCCGGAAGCGGATCGTGGAGACGGTCTACGACACCCTGCGCGACGACGTGCGCACGCGCTCGATGCCCCGGGTCCTCCTCGGCGACAATCCCGCGGAGCTCGAGGAGTCCCGGACGGCCTTCGGCTCGACGGCCCAGGGCTTCATCGGGAAGAGCGCCGGGATGATCGAGTGGCGCGGCCTCTTCGAGCGGCTCTTCGCCGCCCCCGAGGCGCAGAAGGACTCGAAGGACCGGGCCGACAAGCTGGCGCTCGCCGCGGCGGAGTCGCTCGCCTCGATCGACCCCGCGAACACGCACCTGGAGGTCCGCGAGGCCGTGGACGCGCTCATCAAGTCGGTCGATCCGACCGTGATGCGCGCCGATCCGATCCGGGTGGCCGCGGCCCGGGCGCTGGGCCGGTTCGGCGACCAGCGCGCCGTCGACGTGCTCGCGAAGGCCCTCGCCGTGAAGGCGGAGGACCCGGAGCAGGCGAAGGGGCAGAAGGCCGCGCGCCTGCAGTTCGCGCGGGCGCTCGCCCAGATATTCCAGCAGGTCCGGATGGCCCCCTCCAAGGAGGTGTTCGAGAACCTGAAGAAGCAGCTCCTGGACGGGGACCTGGACATCGAATCGGCCGCGGGCGAGGCGCTGGGGAACGCCGACCTGACGTCGGTCCAGCGGCTCGACGTGGAGAAGGTCCGGCGGGTGAACATCCGGCGCGGAGCGAAGACCCCGGCCGACGACTAGAAGAATCTTTCCCAAATTCGGAAAAACCCTGGTCCGCGCGGGCCGGGGTTTTTTCCTAGCCGGAGGGTCGGGGGCCGGGCGGGTTCACTTCCTCGCCAGCGATGCGATCAGCCGTTCCGCCTCACCGGCGGAGTCCAGGACGAACAGTCAGACGAATCCCTTCTGGAATCCCAGGATCACGGTGCGGCCGCCGACCTCCCGCTGTTTGACCTGGCCGGGCGCCCAGACCTTCTCGAGCCCGGGCGGCGCCTGGAACCTGGCGTGGGTCATGCGACAGCCCGAGACGGGGCAGCCGGCGGTCCACCAGCAGGTGACGCTCCCGGCGATCCCCGACTTCTCGACGAGCGCGCCCTTGTAGGCATACTTCATCCCGCCGCAGACGGCCCCCTCGTGAAGGCAGGAATCTTCGCCGTGGTCGCGGAAGTACGAAATGAGTTCGGGCGTCCCCGAAACGGGAATCGCCGCCCCGGGTGCGGCGGCGTGCCACGCGGCGGCCTGGCGGGCCATGGAGTCGGGACTCGCCGAGGCCGTCCCGACCGAGAACACCGAGACGAAGAGCGCCACGAGGATCGCGGCGGCGGCCGCGGGAACGAGGGCGCGCGCGAAAGGCCAGGGCCGGGCCGGGACGGCGTCTCCCGCGATCGCCCGCTCGATCCGGCCCCGCAGCGGCACCGGGGCGGGGACCCCCTCGCCGTGGCGGCGGATCTCGTCGAGGAATTTCCGCTCCCCCTCGAAGACGGAGGCGCAGCCCGAGCACGCCTCGAGGTGGCCGACCACCTCCAGGTTCGCTTCCATCTCGAGCTCGCCGTCGAGGTACCGTTCGAGGCGATCGCGCGTGTCCCGGCAGTTCATGAGGGTTTCTGGTTCTTTAAATACCCGGAAGCCCTGGCATATTCCAAGAGCTCGCTCCGCAGCATCCGGCGGGCGCGGAAAAGCCGGCTCATCACGGTCCCGATCGGGATCTCGAGGATCTCCGCGATCTCCTTGTACGAGAACCCCTCGAACGTGGAGAGGAGGAAGGGAAGCCGGAAATCGGGAGGGAGCCGGTCGAGCGCGCGGGAGAGTTCGTCGCCGAGGTGGGTCCGGATCGCCTCGATCTCCTCCGCGCGGATGACGGGGCTCCCCGCGGAGGGGTCCGCGGGCTCGGCCTCGGAGAAATCGGCGGTCTGCGGCTCGCGCGACTTCCGCCGGTAGTCGTTCAGGAAGACGTTCGTCAGGATCCGGAAGAGCCACGCCTTGAAGTTGGACCCCCGCTGGAACTGGGCGAATCCCCGGAAGGCGCGCAGGAAGGCCTCCTGCACCAGGTCCTCCGCCGACGCGGGCTGGCCGGTCATCCGGAGGGCGGTACGGTAGGCGGAATCCAGGAGCGGGTAGGCCAGGTCCTCGAACGCTTTCCGGTCCGGGGCGTTCATCGGGTCACCGGCTCATCGCCTGGAGGAGGGTGAAGACGGCCTCGGAGGCCGAGTGGAGCCGGACCGACAGCCGCCCGACGAGGGCGCGCAGGAGCGCCTGGCCGAGCGCGGGATCCTCCGCCATCATCGCCCGAAGGACCGCCGCGTCCCAGGAAAGGAGGTGGGTCTCCGGCACGACCGCCGCCACGGTGGTCCCCGCGCGGCCGCCCGCCCCGGCCACCTTGAGGGCTTCGAAAACCTCGCCGCGCTCCAGCCGCGCCAGCCGGATGAAGCGGCCGTCCCGCCCGGTCCGGCCCACCTCGACCACGCCCGAGAGGACCGCGAAAAGCCGGTCGGCGGCCTCCCCTTCGCGGGTGATGGTTTCTCCACGCCGCACCGTCACGGGCTGGGCGGCGGCGGCAAGCCGGTCGAGATGGGCGTCCGTGAGATCGCGGAACATGTCGATGTCCCGGAGGATGGCGCGCGAGGTCATGGGCCGGGAATTGTAACACGGCCCACCCCTTGTCGACGATTGACTCGTGACTCATGACACTCGACTCCCGACTCATGACTTTCCTCTGCGGTCGGTGGTCCTGGTCAGCCGATAAATCCGTAATGGTCCCGTCTCGTCGTCCCGATACGCGCACGTCTCCCATCGACCTCGTCCGCCGCCGGGCGATGCATCGCCTCGGCCTTCGCGGACGCATCGGCCTGCTCTCCGGCAAGGCGGCCGCCGATCCGCTCGACGCGGTCGAGAAGAAGATGCTCCAGCACGAGCTCGCCATCGCGGAGGAGCTGCAATCCAACCTCCTGCCCCGCCGGATTCCGAAGGTGGGGGGCGTGGACCTGAGCGCCTACTACCGGCCGAGCGAGGAGGTCGGGGGGGACTACTACGATTTCATCGAGATCGACGACGACCACCTCGGGATCGCCGTGGCGGACGTCTCCGGCAAGGGGATCCCCGGGGCGATGGTCATGACCGAGGCGCGCGCGCTCCTCAAGAGTGAGGCGGGCCGGTCCCTTTCCCCCGCCGAGACGCTCCTGCGCGTCAACCGCGTCCTCTTCCAGGACATCAAGCGGGGCATGTTCGTGACGATGTGCTACATGGTCCTGTCGATCCGGGGGAAGTCGCTGACGCTCTCGAGCGCGGGCCACCTTCCCCTCATCCTCTGGCGACGCGCCTCCGGCACCTGCCACGGGGTCAATCCGCTGGGGCTCGCGCTGGGGATCGACAAGGGGCCGCTCTTCGAGAAGAAACTGCGCGAGGAACGGATCGTCCTCGCGGCCGGGGACCGGTTCGTCGGCTGCACGGACGGGGTGGTCGAGGCGATGAACCCCGATCACGAGGAGATGGGGGCGGAGCGGTTCCAGGAGCTCGTGGCCCTCCACGCGGACCGCCCCTCGGGCGAGTTCGTCACGAAGATCATCGACGGCGTGGAGTCCCACGCGGGGGCCGCGGCCCAGCACGACGACATAACCCTTGTGACCGGGCGAATGGTGGGCTAGGCAGACTTCAGACTTCAGATATCAGACTTCAGGAAGGCGCAATCAGCGGTCAGTCGTCAGTTCTCAGTCCGACCTTCGACAGAGCCTCCAGGTAACGCAAGCCCTCTTCTCCCGCCTCGCCCGGCTTGTCCTTGTACGGGTAGAGCTCCAGCGTCAGGAACCGGTCGTACTTCGCCCGTTCCAGCGCGCGGAACATCGCGGCGAAGTCGAGGGCGCCCCGGCCGGGAACCAGGTGCTGGTGCACGCGCCCCTTGATGTCCTCCAGGTGGAGATTCCACAGGCGCGGGCCCGCTTCCCCGATCGCCTTCTCGAGATCGTCCCCGACGCACCACGCGTGGCCGACGTCGAGGTTGAAGCCGAGCAGGGGATGGCCGAGCTCGCGCACCACCTGCAGCGTCGAGGCCAGGTCGCCGAGGAAGAAGCCGGGCTCGTACTCGAGGCCGACCCGCACCTGCGGCGCGCGCGCCGCGTGGTCGAGGATCTCCTCCAGCGCGGCCCCGAGGCGCGAGAAGGCGTCCCGCGAGGAGGTCCCCGGGGGCCGGGCGCCGCTCGCGGTGCAGACGGAGGGCGATCCGGTTTCTCGCGCGAGGTCTATTACATTTTTGACATATTCGGTCTTCAGTTTCCGGACGGAGACCGAGGAATCGAGGAACCCCGGCCAGAAGCCCGAGGGGTCCCGCTTCTTCGGGTCGAGCCCCAGCGTCGTGTTCCCGTTGAGATTGGCGACGGCGAGCTTCGAGGCGGCGAGCGCCGCCTTCAGCCCCTCGAGGTCGAGGGAGGACTCCGGAAAGGCGTGCGGGAGGTCCGCGAGGATCTCGACGCCCTCGAAGCCGCGCTTCCGGATGTCCTCGACCGCCTTGTTCAGCGGCCATTTCGTGTAGGCGTTGGTGCTGTAGGCGAACCGGAACGTCATCCGGCCGATTATACGGAGGTTGCGGACGGGCGCCGTCGAAACCGCTAGAATGGCGTCTCATCTCCGAAGGGGAATCCACGCATGAGACTCGGCATCGCGGGCATCGCCTTCGCCGTGAGCTGCGCGGCGTCGCCGCCGCCGCAGGCCGCGAACGACGGCGAGGCGCTCTACCGGAAGATGGAGGCGGCTCTCGCGGGCGCGAAGAACCTTGAGGTGACCTTCGACTCCTCGACCGACGGTCCGGGCTCCGCCAGAATCACCGGGAAGTTCAAGATCGAGGCCGGGAACAAACTCGCAATGAAGATCGAGGGCCTCGTCGGCGTGAAGAAGTACACGCTCGAACTGGCGTGCGACGGCGCGAAGATGAACCTCAAGCGCACGGAGACGCCCCCGCCGCCGGTGCCGCTCGAGGCGCAGCCTGAATTGCCGGCCCCCGGGACGCTCGCGACCAACGTCGCGGCGGCCCTCGCCCGCGGGGGAGCGTGGCTGGCCCAGGAGTTCGCGGACGGCGAGTATCGGGCCGTGGCGGATCCCTATTTCGAAGAACGGCAGCAGGCGAAAGATGAAAAACGCCCGATGAAGCCGCTCCCGGCGGTGGCGCCCCGGGACGCGACCGCGCTCCACACGCTGGAAAATTTCCGCCTGGGAAAGCCGGACGGGGGCGCGACGCCGGTGACCTACGATCTGACGCGCAAAGGGGAAAAGGTCGCCCTGGTGACGACCGTCACCGTCTGGGTCGATTCCAAGAGCTCACTGCCGCTGAGGCGCGAAGGGGCCATCTTCGCCAAAACGTCGGAGGGGAAAGCCGGGGGGGCGGCTCTCTCGAACTGGACGGAGAAGTACCAGGCGAAAACCGACTGATCAAGGCTCCAGCCGCATCGTGTGCCACGTC
Organism: Planctomycetota bacterium; assembly: GCA_036505255.1. GTDB lineage: Bacteria > Planctomycetota > MHYJ01 > MHYJ01 > JACPRB01 > DASRJF01. The sequence goes on from DASXTT010000225.1 coordinate 7,360, forward strand.
GTCAGGTGGCGCGGCAGGTCCTTGAACTTCCCCTCGATTTCCTTCTCGCGCTTCTGGCGCTTCTCTTCATTAACCTTGGCCGCCGCGATTTCCTCCGGATCGGCGTCCGGATCGGCCTTGATCTCGCGCGTCCCCTGCGGCCACGACTCGCTTCCGTCCTTCATAAGAACAAGGAACGGACTGAGATCCCCAACGGTGATCGCCGCGTCCGTGCCACCGCCGCCCGCCAGCGTTCGCGTGAGGACGACGGCCCAGCGCTTCGACGCGGGATCGTAGGCGCCATTCGCGATGACGTTCGGAGGCCCCGCCTGGGCGGCCAGGGCGAACGGCCCCGTGCCGTCGAACTCCGCGGCCGCCATCGGGGCTATCCCCTCCCAGCGCCAGAGGTTCACCGGATCGGCCGCGCTCCCGTAGATGACGAAGGCGGGCTGTTTCGATGGGGAGAGCTGAACTTCGATCCGGTCGCCGGGATCGGAGGCCGCATCCTCCCATTCGATCCGGAGGGCGATCGATGTCCCGTCGTGCAGGGCGCGCGCCGTGGCCTCCGTGAAATAGGGCCGGAGCGGGTTGTGCCGGGTCTGCTGGAAATACAGGTGGAGCACGTAAACGGGCTGGATTTCGTAGGGCCCGAACGGCCCCGGCTCCTTCGGCGGCAGGGGCAGTTTTTCGAGATCAGACCACGCCGGATCCACCGGCAGGGCGGGGAGCGCGGCCGCCCTCTTCACGATCATCAGCTCGGAATGGGGAAGCGGCAGCTCCTTCGCGCGTTGTGAGAGCGACATCACGTAGTGGGCCAGCGCCCACCGGTCCTCGACGGAGGCGGAGGTCGCGAAGGGCGGCATCACCGTGCCCTGGACGCCCCCCGAAACGCGCAGGTACATGTGGCGGACGTTCGGCCCGCCGGAGTAAATGCCCTGCGTCAAATTGCGGACGTTGCTCGGGCGTTCCTCGATCGAATCGGAAAGATTGGCCAGGACCTGGGGGTCGCCTTTCCCGTCCCCCTTTTCGCCGTGGCATTTCAGGCAGGCGAACCGGTCGAAGAGGGCCCGGCCGCGCGCGACGGCCTCGGCGGTGGGAAAGGGCATCCCCGCGTCGCGATGGAAGTTGCCGCTCTTGAGCGGGAACCCGAACCCCTTCGAAAAGTGATCGACGGGGGGATCCACGGTCCTGTCGACCGCCAGGGACTTGACGTGGCCGATCAGCGACATCTGTTTTTCGGTGTCGATGAAGGAGTAGCTCAGCATCGCCGAAAGGGGGATGCCGTGGACGAGCGAGCGCATGAGATCGGTGGAGGTGGGCGGCAGCTCGGGATGCGAGGAACGCCCCTTGAAAACGCCTTTGGTAAAATCGCGCGGGGGAGGGATCAGCATCGGGGCGAGATCCCCGTTTCCATCGCCCGCCGCGCCGTGGCACTGGGCGCAGAAGCGGTCGAAGAGGGGCGCGCCCATCGGCGCCATCGCGGTCAGCATCTCGAAGGGCGGATCTCTTTTGAATTCCCAGTCGACGTCCGCGAACTTGGGGTCCTTCTTCTCCTCGGCCCACGGGTCCTGCTGGAACGCCGCCGCGAGGACGGCCAGTCCGCACGCCACGAGCGACCCCAGGGCGAATCTCCGCGCCATCAGAGGCACCTCTTCATTGATGACTTAGACGCCGCGGAGGGTCCCGCGGCCAACGCCCTCAGTGAATGAGCGGCGTGTACCCATCCCCCCAATCGACGAGCGTCACCGATTCCGCGGGGGTCTTCCGGTACACCAAGCCGCCCCATTCCGAATCCTCCAGGAGGGCCGGCACGGCGGTCGACCACGCCGCCTCGTCCTCGTGCTCGCGGCCGACGGCCTCGTCCCGATAGAGCAGCCGGAGCACCGTCGCGGTGACTTCCTTCGAACCCACCTTCAGCGTGGCTTCGGTTTTCGTGACGCGCGTCGGCTGGCCCTGTTCGAACCCGGTCGAGGGGGCGGGGGACACCGGCTGGTCGGCGATTTCGCTGGGCGGCCCCGAAGAAGGGAATTCCCGGACCCGCGCGG
>DASXTT010000226.1:0-10416 GCA_036505255.1 Planctomycetota bacterium
CCGCCCCTTTCGAAGGCAGTCCCGCCGGGAGTCGGGGAGGCCGATATCTATTGGGGTATCAAGCGATGAAGATTCCGCCCTGGCTCGTTTTCACGGCGTCGGTCGCCGGATTCGCGGCCCTCTGCTGGGACGCCGGGGTCCGCCTGCCGGAGGCGTATCCCTCCATCGGCCGGTGCCTCAGCCATCCGGCCCGGTACGCCGGCCGCGAGATCTGGATCATCCCCGCAAAGGTCACCGCTTCCGACCCGGAGGGTTACGAGGTCCAGCACGGAGGGGGCGGTCGGGTTCGAGTCCGAGCGACGTCGCAGCCTCCGCCGGGCGCCTATGTCTACGTCCACGGCACGTTCCAGCCCGGCGGGTTCGTGGATCAGAAGTCGATTCTCGTCGACACCCGCTTCATTGCCGAGCGGAACGGGATCGTGGCGATCTCGGTCGTCATGCTGATCATTTTCGCGGCGTTCTTCCACCGGACGTTCGCCTGGCGGAACGGCGCGTTTCATGTGCGGGATCCTCATTCCGCCGTAGCTCTACACGAACCTCTGGATAGGAACTAGGAGCGAAGGCGAATGGCCGATCTCCTGACTCACTACGTATCCGCCCGGGTGACGGGCTGGGGGATTCGGGACCGCGCGACGGCGATGGTCTTCACGCTGGGCGTGTTTTTTCCCGACCTCATCGGAAAACCGCTCGGCAACATGCCGGGGTTCCCCGACCTCGTCGAGGCCCCGACGCACAGTCCGCTGGGCTTGCTCTTCGCGTGCGGCGCCGCCTGTTTACTCTTCGCTCCCGCCTTCCGCCGGAGGGCCTTCCTGGCGCTGTACGCGGGGTCGATGGTCCACGTCCTGGGAGACCTGTTCAAGTCCTACCTGGGCCGGGGAGCCGTCATGCTGCTCCACCCGTTCTCGCTGAAGGGATTCGAGGTGGGGCTCTACCGGACCGAGGATGTCTTCTATCTGCTGCCCGCGAACCTCGGGATCCTCGCCCTCCTCTGGGTCGCGGGACTCCGCCGGGCGCGGCCGCCCGGGTCTGATTTGGATATGTCAAAGCCTTAAGCGCGGGCCGCGTACTCCTTCGCCCGGGCGTAGAACTTCACGAGGTCCATCGGCTCCCCCTCCTCGCCCGCGACCAGGAATTCGTCGGCCATCGCCTTCGAGATCACGTGAAAGGCGCGCTCCTTCTCCATGCCCCGCGCCTGGAGATCCTCGAACAGCTCGCGGATCCCCTCGGGCCGGTCGTCCTGGATCGCCTTCTCGGCCGCCGCGTCCATCGCGATGTGGACGACCAGGTTTTCTCCGTCGGCCATGAGCGGGATCGTCGGATCGGCTTCGAGCTTGTCCCACCACGGGTGAAAGTTTTCGTGGAGGAGCATGAACCGCAGGACCGACTGGAGGAAGGGCTCCTTCGGCGTCTTCTTCGCCTTCGCGTGCTTCCACAAGTCCGCCAGCACCGCGGCGTTGAGCTCGGTCATCGGGGACGATTCTCGATTCTTGATTACGACTTCACGACAAGGTGTTTCTTCCACCGCCGGTCGTTCCGCTTCGGAAAATCGATCCGGTAATGCACCCCGCGCGACTCGGTCCGCCGCGCCGCGCACCGGGCCATGAGCGTCCCCACCGTCACCAGGTTCTGAAGCTCCCACCCGGCGGGCGACTCGAACCCGATCCGCATCACGTACGACGCCCAGAAGGTCATCCGCTCGTCCGCCTCCGCGAGCCGTTTCCCCTCGCGCTCGATCCCCACCTCCCGCCACATCAGGCTCCGAAGCGAATTGCGGAGGTCTTCGAGATCGACCCCGTCCGGCGGTTGGAACCGGTGATGGAAGGAATGGCCGCCCCGCGGCTTCAACCTCGCCCGACCCGCGGCGTGCCTTCCCGCCCGGCGCCCGCAGACGAGACACTCGAGGAGCGAATTCGACGCGAGGCGGTTCGCGCCATGGAATCCCGTCGCGGCGCACTCCCCCGCCGCGTAAAGCCCGGCGATGCTCGTCCGGCCGTCAAGGTCCACCTTCACGCCGCCGATCATGTAGTGCGCGGCCGGCCGGACGGGAATCGGATGCCGGGTCCAATCAACCCCGAATTTCCGGCACAGCGCGACGAGCCCCGGGAACTGCCGCATGACCTGCTGGCGCGGAATGTGCGTGATGTCGAGATAGACCTGCGTGTCCCCCGTCTTGAGCATCTGCTGGAGCATCGAGCGCGACACGACGTCGCGGGGCGCCAGGTCCCCCATCGGGTGGCAGGCCTTCATGAAGGCCCGCCCGTGCCGGTCCCGCAGGATCCCCGAAGCCCCGCGCACCGCCTCGCTCACCAGGGCGCGGCTCGCGCCGGCGAGGTACAGGGTCGTCGGATGGAATTGCATGAACTCGAGGTCCATCAGCTCCGCCCCGGCGCGGTAGGCCATCGCCAGCCCGTCCCCGGTGGCGATCACCGGGTTGGTCGTCTCTCGATAAATCTGCCCCACGCCGCCCGTCGCGAGGATCGTCGCGCCCGCCAGCGCCGCCCGCGGCTGCTTCCCGTCATGGAAGAGCACGCCGTGGCACGTCCCGCCCCGGGTCAGGAGATCGATCGCGAATGCGTTCTCGAGAAAACTGATGTTCCGGTGCGACCGAGCCTTCCGGATGAGCGTCCGCTCCAGCTCCAGCCCCGTCTCGTCGCCCCGATGAAGGACGCGGGCATGGCTGTGGCCCCCTTCGAGGGCGAACTGGAGGGCCCCGTCCCGCCGGTCGAACTGCGCGCCCCACGCGATGATCTCGCGGACGGCGTCCGCGCCCTCGGCGATCACCGTCCGCACGAGGCGCTCGTCCGAGATCCCCCACCCCGTGGCGAGGGTGTCCGCGATGTGCGACTCGAGCGCGTCCTTCTCGTCGATCGCGGCGGCGATCCCCCCTTGGGCGTAACGCGAGCTCGATTCCAGGATCTCCCGCTTCGTGATCACGAGGACCCGGGTCGTGGCCGCCGCCTCGATCGCCGCCCGCAGGGCCGCGAGGCCGCTGCCGACGACGACGACCCCCGCCTCGAGCGCCGGCCGCTGAAGGCGCAAATCGAACGGAACGAGGTGGCGGGGAGTGGCGAGGGGGAGGAGCTTCATGTTCCCGGATCCCAGATTCCAGTTTCCCGAAGGTTCAAGTTACAAGCACCGCTCCTCAATCGCACCCTCTCGATTCCGAGGTTTGGAGGTCGACACTTGAAGCTTCAGAAAGCTGGGATCTGGGATCTGGATACTGGGAGCGGACCCCCAAATCCAAACCTCATCGCTCTTCTATGGGGCGATTGTACAGGGTCCCGTTGCGGTGGCAGATGAGGAGCGCCTTCACGACATCCTCGTCGAACAGCTTCCCGGCCCCATCCGATATCCGCGCGAGAAGGTCCTTCGGATTCGGGTAGGAGCCCGAGCTCGTGAGCGACCCGCCCGTAATGCCCATGTCGTCGAAGTGGTTCGCGACGATGATGATCCGGCCCAGGAGCGGCGTCTCCTCGTTCTTGATGTGGAACGGGAATCCCGAGCCGTCGGCCCGCTCGTGGTGGTAGCGGATCCCGGGCAGGAGATCCTCGTGACCCTCGATGCTGGAAACGATCTTCTCCCCGGCGTGGATGTGCGCCTCGGGCGTCGGCGATTCCGCCGACCCGAAGGCCTCGATCTTGCCCACGTCGTGGAGCAGCGCCGAGAGCCGGACCCGCTCGGTCTCCTCCCGGGTCATGCCGAGCTGTCCCGCGATCGCCACGGAATACTGGGCCACCCGCTCCGAATGGCCCTGCTTGCGGGGCTGGAGCCCCTCGACGGCCGACACGAGGGCGCGGATGGAGGTCACGAGCTGGTCCCGGAGCCGGCGGGAGACCGCCCCGCTCGTGAGGGCGATCGAAAGCTGGAGCGCCGCGCAGGTGACGACCTCGAGGTCCTCGACGCTGAAGGGCGACGCGGCCCGGCCCGAGTGGAAGTAGAGCAGCCCCTCGGGCCGGCCCGCCACGAGGATGGGCACCGCGATCACGGACTTGATCTTCTTGAGGACGACGCTCTCGGAGATGTTCAGGCGCTCGTCGAGCGCGGCGTCCGACGTCAGGAGCGGGGTCCCCGTCTGCAGGATCCGCTTGGCGATCGTCTTGCTGACTTTCCGCTCGGAGCGGTCCTCGTCCCGCTCGAAGGAGGCCTTGGGGAGCAGGCGCCCGGTGCTTTCCTCGTTCATGAAGAGGTACCCGTCGTCGGCCCCGATGTTCTCCGCGATCATCTGGAGTGACCGCTGGGTCGCCTCGTTGATGTCCTCAGTCGTGATGAGGAGGCGCGACAGGTTGTGGGTCACCGTGATGGTCCGGGACCGGACCTCGTGGCTGATGACCTGCGTGGGACGCCCCCCCGTGAACGATTCCCGCACCCGGCTCGTCGTCTCGACGGGCTCGCCGGCCGCCGTCGGCGGATCCTCCTCGACGATCTTGTCCTCGAAGCTCAGGATGGTCCGCCCGATGAGCATCTCGTCGCCGGGCTTGAGCGCCTCCTCGGTCACCTTGATGTTGTTCACGAAGGTCCCGTTGGTTGAGTTGAGGTCGCGGACGAAGCAGAGGCCGCCGAGGCGGAAGATCTCGGCGTGGGTGCGGGAGACCCCCTGGTCGAGGATCTGGATAGTCTGGCTCTCGTCGCGGCCCAGGGTGATGACGTCGTCCCGGACCTCGAACACGCGTCCCTGGTTCGGTCCCGTCTTGACGCGGATGAACGGCATGCGATTCCGTGATAATCGAGGCCAAGCCGCGGATTCCGCCGGGCCGGTTCAACTATACCCGCCGTGGAGGGAGGGTCAAGTGAATCCCTCCGCCGGAAGGCGAGGAGCGCATGACGCATTACGCATAACGCATTTCGGGATCCCCAAACGCGAGTTGGAGGAACCCGCAATGCGCCATGCGAAATGCGAAATGCGGTTCGCTTTAGGCCGTTATTCTCCCGTCTTCAAGACGTGCGATCCGTCCCGCGAGGGTGGCGACCGTCGCGTCGTGGGTGACGATGACGAAGGCCTTCCCCGTCTCGCGGGAGAGCTCGCGGATCAGGTTCTGGATCTCGAGCGAGGTCGCGGCGTCGAGGTTCCCCGTCGGCTCGTCGCAGAAGACGACCTCGGGGTCGCCGACGAGCGCCCGCGCGATGGCCACCCGCTGGCGCTCCCCGCCCGAAAGCTGGTGCGGCCGGTGGTGGAGCCGCTCGCCGAGGCCCAGCCGCTCGAGGAGCGCGCGGGCGCCCCGCCGCAGGGCCGCGCCCTTCCCGATCCACTCGAAGATCCCCGTGCGGATCATGAGGGGGATCAGCGTGTTCTCCAGGGCGGAAAGCTCCGGAAGCAGGTGGTACATCTGGAAAACGAATCCGAACTTGTGGTTCCGGATGTAGGCCTGCTCCGCCGAGTCCGTGAGCGACAGCTTCGCCCCGCGGAACGAGACCTCGCCCGCCGTGGGGCGGTCGAGGAACCCCATCAGGTGCAGGAGCGTGCTTTTGCCCGATCCCGACGGGCCGACGATGCCGAGGATCTCCCCCTCGTGCAGGTCGAGCGAGACACCTTTCAGCACCTTGAGGTCGGTCTCGCCGGTGCGGTAGACCTTTTCGACCGAATCGACCCGCAGGAATTCACTCATCGCGGATCGCCTCGATCGGGTCGGTGCGGGCCGCCCGCAGCGCCGGGTAGATGCTGAAAATCATGCTGATGACGAGCGTGACCACGACGATCACGCAAATAGTCCGGAAGTCGATCTGGACCGGGACCCGGTCGAGGTAATAGATCGAGCGCGGGAAGAGGTCGTATCCGGCGAAGCGCGCTCCGGGCCTTCCCAGGACCAGCGCCAGGCTCACGAAGGCCGCCGCCGCGCCCCCCACCAGGAGAGCCGAATAGACGACGGTCCCCGCGATCCGGAAGGCGCTCCCCGAGAGGCGGTCATAGAGCGGTTCCGCCAGCCGACGGAGCCCCGCCCAGAGCAGGGGCATTACCCCGGCGCCGATCGCGATCCAGAATCGCGTGGAGGCGGCGATAGGCCAGTCGTAGTCCTGGCGTGGCTCGTACGTGGGGATCCAGGAGTAGAAGACCCACGTGGCCGCCGCGAACAGGAGCCCCGACGCCGCCGCCCAGACCCAGGCGCGAGGCATCCACCGGCGGTAGAGGCCGATCCAGGAGATGATGAGAGCCGTGATCGCCGCCACGAAAAGTGCGAGGGAGGCGGACCCCGACGATGATCCCTCCAGCCTGAGGTGGTTCAATTCGCGGGAGGAGATCCGGACGAAATCGACGATCTCGTTCAGGTTGAGGGGCAGGATCACGCCCAGGCCGATGCCGGCGATGGAGCCGAAGAGTCCGCAGGCCGCCCCGCTGAGAAGGAAGATCGACGTGACCCCGCCGGGGGTCCCGCCCAAGGCCTTCAGGACGCCGATGTCCCGCGTCTTGGCCCGCACCATCAGCGTGTAAATCGCGATGATATTGAATCCCGCCACGATGACGATGCAGAAGAGGATGATGATCTGGATCCCCTTCTCCACCTCGACCGCCTGGAGGAGCGTCCGCCGCTCCTCTTCCCACGTCCGCACCACCTTGGCCTTGCACCGGCCGACGGCGTGAGCCTCCGGATACGAGCAGGGGTCCACCGCGTGGAGCGCCTCGAGGATCTTCTCGCGGACCCCCTCGCCGTTCCGCTCGTAGTCGTCCACCCCCACGGCGAGGACGTTCGCGTACGGCTTGTCCGAGGCTCTGAGGAACTTCTGCATCGACTCGAGACTCATGAAGACGAGCTTCGAATCGTATTCCGCCATCCCCGTCTTGAACCACCCGGCGATCTGAAAGCTCCCCCGGAGAAGGATCGGCCAATCATCCTTCTGTCGGGCGGTCTGAAGGATCACTTCCGGAATGGGAGAGTGGTGGATCTCGGACCCCACGATCAGGGCCGGGAAGGTTCCCTCCGGAACCTGGAATGTCCCAGGTCCGAAGGTCCCGGGCTCGCCCCGGCGGAAGTAGGCATCCAGTTCGCCCGTCCCTCGTTCCTGCGCGGGGTCGATGCCGATCACCTGCACGTCGGGTGTCCGGCTTCCCTCGCTCGTGTCGCGTTTTCCCACGCCCCGGACAGAAGTCAGCCAGGCCAGGTACTCCAGCCGGGGCGCGCAGCCCGTCACGTGAGGGAGCGCGCGGATCTTCTCGGCGAGCTCCGGATAGTTCGTGAAGATGTCCTCGTGGGAAAGGCCCCGGACCAGGATGTGGGACTGGACCCCCCGGATGCGGGCCCGCATGTCCCGGGAGAAGCCCCCCATGACGCTCGTCACGACGATCATCACCATGATGCCGACGGCGACGCCCGCGATGGAGAAGTAGATGATGCGGTGCGCGCGCAGATACCGGAGGGCCATGAAGAGCTTGTACATGGGGTCGATTCTCGATTCTGGATTCTCGATTCTCGTATCCGGACCCGAGAATCAAGAATCGAGAATCAAGAATCGCTCGCCGTCTCGCGCAGGAGCGGGAAAAGGATGACTTCTCGGATGCTCGGCGAATTCGTCAAGAACATCACGAGGCGGTCGATTCCGATGCCGAGGCCGCCCGCCGGGGGCATCCCGTGCTCCAGGGCCGCCAGGAAATCTTCGTCCACTTTGCCCGTTTTCATCATCTCGTCCCCGGCGCCCCCCGCCTGGCGGGCCAGCCGTTCGCGCTGGACCATCGGGTCGTTGAGCTCCGTGTACGCGTTCGCGAGCTCCATGCCCGCCGCGAAAGCCTCGAACCGGTCGGCGATCCCGGGCCGCCCCTTGATCTCCCGGCAGAGCGGCGTCATCTCGATGGGCTGGGCGCAGACGAAGGTCGCGTTCACGAGGTGCGGGTCGACGTACTCCCCGAAGACCTTGTCCACGAGATCGATGTGCGACAGGCCCCCGGTCTCGACGTGCTTCTCCCGCAGCTTCGCCCGGAGCGCGTCGTCGGACGATCCATCGACTCCCGCGTGCTCCTTCAGGAGCTCGTGGTAGTCCTTCCGCGGCCACGGCGGCGTCACGTCGATCACCCGTTCCCCGTACGACAGTTTCGTCGTTCCCGCGACCTCCATCGCGAGATGGGCCACGAGCGTTTCCGTGAGCTCCATCATCGTCCCGAGGTTCCCGTACGCGTGGTAGAGCTCGAGGAGCGTGAACTCGGGGTTGTGGTTCGAGTCGATCCCCTCGTTTCGGAAGACCCGGCCGACCTCGTAGACGCGCTCGACGCCCCCCACCATGAGCTTCTTGAGCGGGATCTCGAGGGCGATGCGCAGGTAGAGGTCCCGGTCGAGGGTGTTGTGGTGCGTCACGAAGGGCCGCGCCGCCGCGCCCCCGGGGATGGCCTGCATCATCGGCGTCTCGACCTCGACGTACCCCCGCGCGTCCAGGAACCGGCGGATCAGCGTGAGCGCCTTCGCCCGCTTCAGGAACGTCTGGAGGACTTCCGGATTGGCGATGAGGTCGAGGTAGCGCTTCCGGTATCGGACCTCGGCGTCCTTGAGCCCGTGCCACTTCTCCGGCAGCGGGCGGAGCGCCTTGGTGAGAAGCGTGAGTTCCGTCGCGAAGATGGAGACCTCGCCCGTCTTCGTTTTTCCGAGGGTCCCGCGCGCCGCGATGAGATCGCCGATTCCCACGTGCTGGAACCATACGTGCGCGGGCTCGCCGACGGCGTCCTTCTTGACGTAGACCTGGATCTTGCCGGTCCAGTCGCGGAGGTCGAGGAAGGTCGCCTTGCCGAAGCTGCGATGGCCGGTGATGCGGCCCGCCACGGTGAAGGGCTTGCCCTCGGTCTCCGGGCCGTACTTCTCGACGATGGGCCGGATCGGCTGAGCGCCGTCGAAGCGGTTACCGAACGGCTCGACGCCGAGTTTCTTCAACTCATCGAGATGTTTGAGCCGTTCCTCGCGCTCGTCGGACATAGGCGAGGAATACTATCACGCACCGGGGAACCTGTCAGCTACCGGCTGCCTGCTTCCGGCTCCCAACCATGCTCGGCAATTTGGTAAGCCGCGAGCGCCATCGCGGCGACGCATTTCGCCAAGTCGGCCGGATTGACCTTGTCCACCGTGTCCGCGGGCGTGTGGTGGGTGTCGAAGTAGATCGAGTCGTCCACCCGGAGGCCGAGGCACGCGACCCCATGCTCCTTGAGCTGGCCGACATCGGCCCCGGAGCCTCCCGGCCGGACGTCGGAGGCCCTCATGTCCTCCAACGCCCGAAGGTTTCCCCGCAGCCGTTCAATGATCTTCGGGAGTTTCGCGGCGTCGGCGTGCTCCACGGTGAAGCCGAGCGGCCGAGTACCCCCGCTGTCGGATTCGATCGCCGCGATGTGCTTCTTCAGCTCGACGGCGTGGTCTTTGACGTACGTCCGCGCGCCGCCGAGGCCGTTCTCTTCGTTCGTCCAGAGGACGACGCGGATGGTGCGTCGCGGTCGGAGCCCGAGTTGCCGCAGGGTAGTGAGCGCCTGCATCGCGATGACGCATCCCGCCCCGTCGTCGTGCGCCCCCTGCCCCACGTCCCACGAGTCGAGGTGGCCGCTGATGATCACGATCTCGTCGGGCTTCTCGCGGCCGACGAGTTCGCCGATCACGTTGTGCGAGTCCGCTTCGCCTTCGCTCTTCGCATCCATTATGAGCCGCACGACGGGCTTCTTGCCGCGCGCGGCCAGCCGGGCGAGCATCTCGGCGTCCTCGATCGTGATCGCCGCCGTCGGGATCTTGACCGCCGCCTTCCCGTAGTTCATCCCGCCCGTGTGAGGCGTCCGCAGGCTCTTCGCGGTGACCGACCGCACGAGCGCCGCGACCGCGCCCTTCTCCGCGGCCCACGCGGCGCCGTTCACGCGGTAGGTCACCGTCTCGCCGTACCGCGACCCCTTCTCGGCGTCGTACGACGGCATCGGAAAGTTGAAGAGGACAATTTTGCCCTTCGCACCGTCGCCGATCGCGTCCAGTTCCGCTTTGTCGCGGACGACAACCACCTCCGCGGTGATCCCCTCGGGTGGCGTCCCGACAGAACCGCCGAGTCCGAGTATCACCATGGGATGTTCGCGCGGTTCGAGCAGGGCAAGCGACTCGCGGCCCCGCACCCACTTCGGGACTTTCACCGGCTCGGCGCGGACATTTTCATGGCCGTCCGCCTTCAGGGTCGCCACGCCCCACTCCACGGCGCGTTCGAGTCCCTTCGATCCGCTCAGCCGGTGGCCGACGTCGTCGCAAAGCTCTACCAATTTCTTCCAGGCGCCTTCGTCCCGGGAAGCGACGTTGGCGATTTTCTGGGCGGGTGGATACCCGCGCCAGAAGACCGCGCCCGAATCGTTGGCGCATCCCGCGAGCAGCATGGCGATCATCGACAGGCGACGCATCGGGTCCTCCGGCAATGGGGATTCGTCGGAGTATACAATCACGGCATGGACCGGAGATTCCGCAAGGAGGAGCGGCTGACGCGCAAGGCGGA
>DASXTT010000227.1:0-9090 GCA_036505255.1 Planctomycetota bacterium
TCCTGCGGCGCGAGGACGATCAGAAGAAGGAGCGCGAATCTCATGGGCTATTGGATTATACGGGTCCCGCTCCGGGTCCTTTTTCAAATTCCGTCTCTTCCCCCGGTCGTAGCGCGCCGATAAAGTAGGACCCCATGCCCCGATTCTTCGTGCGCGATATCCCGGCCGGTTCGGAGATCGAGCTCTCCCCGGCCGAGGCGCGTCACGCCGTCCGCAGCCGCCGCCTGCGCGTGGGCGACCCGGTGACGATCTCCAACGGCAAGGGCCAGACGTATCGGTGCGAGATCCACCGCGTCGAGGGAGGCCGGGTCGTGGTCCGGGTGGGCCCGGCGGAGACCGACGCGCCGCGCCGCACCGTCGTCGTCGCCTCCGCGATCCCGAAGGGGAAGCGGCTCGCGTGGATGATCCAGAAACTCGCGGAGCTGGGGGTCACCGAGTTCGTGCCCGTCGCCTTCCAGCGGAGCGTCGTCCGGTGGTCCGCCGCGAAGTCGGCGCGGCTGGAGAAAATCGCGGTCGAGGCCGCGAAGCAGTCGGACCGGTCCGACCTGATGACAATCGGGGCGGAGATCACCGCGGACGAGCTGGCGGGATTCGCGGGCCCGACGTTCGTGGCCCTCTGGGGGGCGGACAAGACTCTCGTCGAAGCCTCGAAAGGCGCCCCGTTCGCGCGGATCGTCATCGGGCCCGAGGGCGGGTTCGCGCCCGGAGAGGCCGAGCTCCTCGGGGCGACGCCCGTCTCGCTGGGCCGGACGGTGCTCCGCGTGGAGACGGCCGCGGTCGCGGCGGCGGCGGTCCTGGCACAATTATGAAGCGCCGCCTGCTGTTCGCGCCCGACATCGTGATCCTGGTTTACCAGGCCGTGGTCGCGGCGCTCATCGTCGCGACGTGGACCCGCCACGACCGGCCGGCGGCGTACCTGCTGATCAACCTCGGCCTCATGGCCGGGACGGTGGTCCTGGCGCTCCTCGACTCGCGCCACCCTTCCAAGCTCACCACCTTCCTCCACGCGTGGTGGCCGGTGATCGTGGTTCCGATCTCCTTCAAGCAGATCGCGTGGATCGGGCCCGGCGTCCATCCCTTCGAGGACGGCGCGTGGGATCGGAAGCTGCAGAATCTCGACGAGTTTCTCTTCGGCGACACGCGGAGATTCTTTCGCGCCATCGCGTGGGGTCCCGCGGCCGACCTTCTGACGATCGGATACTGGTCCTACTTCTTCCTTCCGATCGTCCTCGGGGCGTCGCTCTACCGGCCGGCGGATCTCCGGAAATTCCGCGAGGCGACGACGGTGATGCTCGTCGGGTGGTTCGTCTCGTACTTCGGTTATTTCGCCGTCCCGGCGCTCGGCCCCCATCGGGTGCTGGACGGGCCGCGCGCGGCGGGGCTCGAGGGATGGCTGTGGGCGGGCCCGATGCACCGCGCGCTCACCGCCGTCGAGGGCCGGATCCCGGACGCCTTCCCGAGCGGCCACGCGCTCGTGGCGATGCTCGTGGTGGTCCTGGCCTGGAAGCTTCACCGCCGCCTCTTCTGGTGGCTGCTCCCCTTCGCGACGGGCCTCTTCCTCGCCACCCTGTACCTGCGCTACCACTACGTCGTGGACGTGCTCGTCTCGGTGCTGCTTCTCCCGCCCTGCGTCGGGCTCGGGAGGGCCCTCCAGAAGCTCAGAGAACCGGAAATCGTTGAGTCCCCCGGACAGGTTTGGGAAAATCGGGCCCTTTCACCAACCCAAGAGGAGCGACCATGAAGAACGTGGTGGCGGCGCTGGCGTTCGTGGCCTTGACGGCGGGCGCGGTCCTGGCGGCCCGGGCGCGGCAGGAAGGCATGCCCAGGGCGAAGCCCCAGGCGGAGCACGAGTGGCTCAAGCAGCTTGAAGGGACGTGGGACTGGACGGGGAAGTTCTTCATGGCGGGTCCGGACAAGCCGCCCATGGAGTCCAAGGGCGTCCAGGTCGACAAGCTCACGGTCGGCGGCTTCTGGCTGGTCATCGACTCCCTGGAAGAGGGCGGGATGAAGTTCCACGGACACGGGATGGTGGGCTATGACCCGGCGAAAAAGAAGTACGTCTCGGCCTGGGTCGACAGCATCGGCCCGGTCCTCGGGACGGCCGAAGGTTCGGTGGGCGCGGACGGGAAGTCCTTGACCATGACCTCGTCGTTTCCCGGCCCGGACGGCAAGTCGATCAAGTTCCGGGAAGTCTCCACGATCAAGGACAAGGACCACAAGTCGCACGAGATATTCATGACGGGCCCGGAAGGCGAGGAGATGAAGTTCGGGGTGCTTGAATACACTCGGAAGAAGTGAGCTTCAAGCCGGGGAGGGGAAACCTTCCCCGGCTTTTTTGTCGGCTTCCGGAATCAGGAATCTGGGAACTACCCCTTGGGCGGCGGAGTCGGGTCGGCCCGGGTATCGCCCGCGCCCTTGGCCGGCCCCGTCGGCTCCGGCCCCTTCGGCGGTTCGGCCGGGAGCGGCTCGTCCTCGGTCTCCTCGAAGACCTCGTTCATTTCGATCCCGTCGACGCGCTTTCGCAGGAGGCAGTAGATGAGCGTCTGCTGGGAGAGGAAGTACGAGGGGATGTATCCGAGCGCGAGCCCCAGGGCGATGACGAGCCACATGAGGACCATCGACGCGGCGAAGCGGTGGCCCGGCGACTCGAGCTTGTGGATCGTCATCGAGTGGTCGGGCTTGACGATGCAGTTGGAGGCGTTCATCAGCCGCGCGTAGGCGCAGCCGATCGGGTCCTTCGGGCGGCTCTTGCGCGACTCGAATTCGTCCGTGAGGATCATGGCCCACGCCGTGTCGGCGATGTGCCTGAAGCGGTCGTGGCGGGGCGCGTACTTGTCGGGGTCGTTCTGCAGCTGGACGAGGTACTGGCTCCGCTTGCTCAGGTAGGCCTTCGTCTCGGCCGGGGTGGCGGGGGCCTTCGGCGGCTCCGGCGGGGGCGGCGGCTTCGGGGCCTCGTGGACTCCGAAGAGATCAAACCCGGCGGCGCCCGCGGTGAGACCGGCGTGGCACATGGTGACCGCGAAGAGGATCACGAAGCTGACGCAGACGGCCCCGTACAGCCCGGCGACGGCCTGGTAGAAGAGGTAGTGCCACGGCCGCGAGTAGACGTACGAGAAGCCGCGGCTCATGGCGTCGAAGGCGTCGGTGCCCTCGGCCGCGACGGCGGGGGCGAAGAGGGGCAGGCCCGCGACGGTCCCCAGCCCGATCAGGGTCATGACGAAGCCCGAGAGGAGGGCGAGGGGGAGGAAGAGGGCGACGAGGGGGCCGCCGACCCAGATGAAATCGAGGACGCGGCCGACGACGCCCCCCAGGAAGTTGCAGAGGAAGAAGAAGGCCAGCCCGATGACGCACACCCAGGGCGACATGAAGAAGGCCCAGAACTTGCGGCGGGCGAACTGGAGCGCCCGCGCCGTCTCGATGCGCTCCCCGTCCTTGGCGATTTCATACGCGGCGATGCGCGAGATCGCGCCGCCGAAATAGGCCCAGATGGCGAGGATGGTGACCGCCATCGCCAGGAGGTGGGGGAGCCAGAGGGTCCAGGAGGTTGGATACCCCGGCACGCCGCAGTAGATGACCGTGAAGGCCTGGCGGATGGTGGCCCAGATGTCGTGGAGGGCGAAGGTCTGGGGACGGGTGACGTAATCGGCGGCGTACTGGTTGGCCACCCAGCAGGTCGCGGCGAGGGGGCCGAAGAGGGTGAACATGATGCCGCAGAATCCGAGGAACATCTTCCGGAGGTCGAGCGCCAGCATGAACCCGTTGAACAGGTCCTTCCAATCGCCCTTCAGCTCCCTCATGGCGGCTCCGGTAATTGAGCTCCCGGCTTCCAGCTTCCAGCTTCCTGCCGGCGGCCGGTAGCTGGGAGCCGGCCGCTCCTTGATTCGTGATCTCGCGCCTTCAGTCGGCCTTCCTCTTGGGCTTCGATTCCGGGGCGGAGGTCGCGGCGGGCCCTGAAGGAGAGGCCTCGCCACCCTTCAGGGTAGATTTCGCGTCGGACTTCGGCCCGGGCTTGGATTCGGGCTTGGCGGAGGCCCCGTTGCCGCCGGACGACTTGCGGGAGTCGGTCACGTAGAAACCGCTTCCCTTGAAGATGAACCCGGCGCCGGCCCCGATAAGCCGCTTCGCCCGCTTCTTCCCGCAGCGCGGGCACGCCTTCGACGCCATGTCGTCGACCTTCGAAAAAAGCTCGAACCTGTGTTTACAGACCGGGCACTCATAGTCGTAGGTAGGCATGACGGGCGTCTTCGAGGAGTATATGGCGACTCTGGAATAAGGTCAACAAGGGGGGTAGCTCCCAGTTTCCAGATCCCAGATCCCAGGTCCTGAAGTTCCGAGCCTCGAACCGGAAAGAGGGGGGCGCTACATTGAACCTTGAACTTCAGTACATTGCACTTCCTTGGGGAGTCCGATTGATGGAAGATTCTACGGCCATGGAAGCGCGGCCCGGGTTCCAGTCGACCCTCTGGTCGGTCATCCTCCAGGCGCGGGAGGGGAGTGCGGCCGAGCGACGGGCCGCGCTGGAGAAGCTCTGCGAAATCTACTGGCCCCCGCTCTACGCCTACCTGCTCCGAAAAGGCCAGTCGCGCGAGGATGCCTTGGACACCGTCCAGGGGTTCTTCGCGTACTTCCTCGAGAAGGCGCTCATGGACCGCGCCGATCCCGATCGCGGCCGGTTCCGGAACTACATCCTGACCGTGCTCGAGAACTGGCTCGCCAGCGAATACCGGAAGGCGCGCGCGGAGAAGCGCGGAGGCGGCCGGCCGGCGCTCTCCTTCGATTTCGGGACCGCCGGGGAGCTGGAGCACGTGGAGCCGCCGGACAAGGAAGTCCCCGAGGACGCCTTCAACCGCTCGTGGGCGATGACGGTCCTCCGGAGGGCCCAAGACCTGCTGCGGAAAGAGTTCGAATCCCGGGACCTGGGGTCCCACTACCTCGCCATCTGCTCGCACCTTTCGGGGGATCCGGATCGTCCCAGCTACGAGGAGCTCGCCAAGCGGCTGGGATGTTCCGTCGGCGAGGTGAACGCGCTCCTGTACTCCGCCCGGCGCCGGCTGCGCGACCTGGTCCGGTCGGTCCTCCGGGAGACGGTGGAGTCGGAGTCGGAGGTGGACCAGGAAGTGAAGGACCTGTTCAGATTTCTTTTGAAGAAATGACCGGGGCCGACCACTAAGAGATGGCATGACCATGTCTCGACCTTGCGGTTCCTGCGGCCATCCGCTCGCTCCGGCGCTTGCCCTGGCCCACGACGGCGCCTGCCCGTGGTGCCTGGCGACCTTCATGTTCGGTCCCGAGACCCCCGCGGTCGCCACCGTGGACTCCGCGACGCGGATCGGCAAGTACGTCCGGACGGAGAAGCTCGGCGCCGGGGGGATGGGCGAGGTGTGGAAGGCGCTCGACACGGAGCTCAACCGCTGGGTCGCCCTCAAATTCCTGAAGGATGAGGACCCCGGCGTCGTGGCGCGTTTCCAGCGGGAGGCGCGCACCGCGGCGAGGCTGTCGCATCCGGGGATCGCCTCGGTCCATGAAGTCGGCGAGGCGGAGGGGCGGCGCTTCATCGCGATGCAGTACATCCAGGGCCGGACGATGGCGGAGTTCCCGAGAAATGATCGCCGGCTGATCGTGGAGCTTTTCCGGGACGCCGCGCGGGCGCTCGATCACGCGCACCGGCAGGGGATCATCCATCGCGACCTGAAACCCGAAAACTTGATGGTGGAAGAGCGGGAGGACGGATTGACCATGGTGGTCCTCGATTTCGGCCTGGCGCGGCCGATCGAGGGGGGCGAGAAGCTTTCGAAGTCGGGGGAGGTGTACGGCACGGTGCCCTTCATGAGTCCGGAGCAGGCGCGCGGGGATGGGTTGGATGTGCGGGCGGACGTCTATTCGCTGGGCGCGACGCTCTACGAGGTGCTGACCGGGAAGCTCCCCTTCGACGCGCCCAACCTCATCCAGGTGATCCGGAAGATCGAGCGGGACGAGCCTCCGCGGCCGCGGAAGCTCAAGCCGGGGATCGATCGGGATCTCGAGACGATCGTTCTCAAGTGTCTCGAGAAGAACCGGAACCGGCGGTACGCGACCGCGCGGGCGCTCGCCGACGATCTGGACCGGTATCTGAACGGGGATCCGGTGCGGGCGCGTCCGCCGAGCACGATTTATCGGGTGGGGAAGGTCCTGGCGAAGCGCAAGGCGGCGGTGGCGGCGTCGGTGGCCGCGGCGGTGCTGGCGGCGGCGGTGGGCTGGTGGGCGTTGTCGGGCTCGCCGACTGCGCGACATCTCCAACTTTCGGCCGATGCGATGAAGCTCTGGGCGGAGGCGCGCGGCTTGGCGATGGCGGGGGTCGATCCGGAGGGGATCCGGCGCCGGGCGAAGGACGCGCGGGAGGCGTTCGATCGCGCGCTCGCGGCGAAGGAAGACGCGCCGTCCCTTGTGATGCGGGCGCGGTGCCTCCAGCTGGAGGGGAAGGACGAGGATGCGCTGAAGGCGCTGGAGCGGGCCCATCAGCTGGACCCCGCCGACGCCGAAGCCCGGCTCGAGTTGGCCAAAGGGCTGCTGGTGAAATACCAGGCTTGGCGGGGGACGCCCCAACGCTGGAGCACCCCGACCGGCCCCGGCGGAGCCAACCGGTTCCACTTCTCGAAGATGCCCCCTGAGAATGCGGAGCAGAAGCGCCTGCGCGAGTCGGGGGAAGGGTTGTTGAAAATGGGGAAAGCCTCTCCGGCCCAACAGGACCTGCTCAAGGGACTGGTCTCCATGGGCAAGGGAGACCATGCCCGGGCGGCCGAAGAGCTGGCGACCTACGCGAAGATGGAACCCTGGGACGCCCAGGCGCTGGGCATGGAGGGAGTGTGCCGGCTCTATGCCTCGGATTTCTCGGGGGCGGTCGCGGTCCTGGATCGATCCCTGGCCCGGGTCCGGTGGCCCGCCGGATATTGCTGGCGGGGCTCGGCGAAAGAGGCGAAGGGACTCTATGACGAAGCGATCGAGGATTTCACGAAAGCCATCGAGCTGAATCCCCGGCGCTCCGCCTCCTACTTCCACCGAGGCAGCACGATGTACGACCGGGGCCGTTTTGAAGAGTCCATCGCGGATCTCACCAAGGCCATCGAGCTGGATGGAAAGCGGGCGGCGGCCTACCACAACCGCGGGATCGCGAAGTCCGCCCTGGGTCGCCATGACGAGGCCTTGGCGGACTTCACGAGGTGCATCGAGCTGGAGCCGACGGACGCGATGGCGTATTTCGGGCTGGGTAACGTGAAGTACGACCTGGGTCGCTATGACGAGGCGATCGCGGACTTCACGCGAGCCCTCGAACGGGACCCCAGGGACGCGTTGGCTTACCACCGCCGCGGGAGCGCCAAAGGCCGGAAGGGCCTTCACCAGGAGGCGATCGAGGACTTCACCAAGGCCATCGAGCTGGACCCGAGTTTTGCTGGGGGCTACATGAATCGGGGAAGCGCGAAGGCCCGACTTGGACTCCTGGACGAGGCGATCGTGGACTGGTCAAGGGCCATCGAGCTGGATCCGAAATACGCGGTGGCCTATATGAACCGCGGGATGGCGTTGGAGGAGACGGGCCATACCGGCAAGGCGATCGCCGATCTCAAGAAGGCCCTCGATGTGGCGCCTCCAGACTGGCCTCATCGGAAGGCCGTTGAGGACCTTGTCGCCAATCGGACGGTCGCCCTGGCCTACCAGGAAGGCTGCCGGCTTATTCATTCAGGAAGCTATCGGGAGGCGATCGAGAAGCTCAAGCGCGTAGTTGAATCCCACCCGGCCACCGAGCTGGGGGTGAATTCCGCCTACAACATCGCCTGTGGCTATGCGCTTCTCGGCGAAAAGTCGAATGCCCTGGACTGGCTTGAAAAGGCGGTCGAGATGGGCTGGAAGGACGCCGCACAGATTGAGAAGGACTCAGACTTGGACTCCCTCCGCGGCGAGGAGCGGTACAAGAAGATTGTCGCGCGGCTGAAAGGCGAGTGAATTCCGCGCAACCCGCAAGCGGGGCGCGGGGTTGAAGATGCATGATCCGCATCCTTGCCATCGCGCTCGCCGCCACCTTGGCGGCCTCGACCCAAGAGGGGGGCCGGAAGCGCCCGGAGCAGGGCGAGGGGATCGAAGCGGGCAAGAAAGCCGCGAACTTCAAGCTCAAGAAGCTGAAAGCCAAGGAGGACGAGAAGCCCGAGTCGGTCGAGCTCGCCTCCTTCGCGGGCAAGAAACCGGTCCTCCTCATCTTCGGGAGCTACACCTGACCGCCCTTCCGGGCCCAGGCTGAGGCCCTCGAGAAGCTGTACCAGACGTACAAGGACAAGGCGGCCATCTACATCGTCTACATCCGCGAGGCCCACCCCACCGACGGTTGGCGCGTCCCCCAGAACGACAAGGAGGGGATCGAGGTCGAGGATCCCAAGACCGAGAAGGCGCGCGAGGAAGTCGCGAGCGAGTGCGTCAAGAGCCTCAAGCTCTCGATCCCCTGCCTGATCGACGACATGAAGAACACGGCGCAGCGAGCGTACGCCGGCTGGCCCGACCGGTTTTACGTGATCGACAAGGAGGGCAAGGTCGTTTTCCGCGGCGCCCCGGGGCCCCGAGGTTTCAAACCACCTGAGGCGGAAGCGGCGCTGAAAAAGCTGCTCGAGTAGGCCCGCCTGCGGAGTTGTGGCTCAGCTCGTGGCGCCCGGCATCGAACCCACCGGCTTTGAGCTCCCCGACGAGGCTTTCAACGGCTCCGAGATGATCCGTGCCGTCTGCCATGGAGGGCGTCGACCGCTTCAAGATAGCGGAAATTGTCCCGGATTCGATCGGCCGCCACGCGTGACAGGGCTTTCGCGCGGCCGCCCTGCGAGGCGATCTGCCT
This sequence comes from Planctomycetota bacterium, assembly GCA_036505255.1. Classification (GTDB taxonomy): domain Bacteria; phylum Planctomycetota; class MHYJ01; order MHYJ01; family JACPRB01; genus DASRJF01. The sequence goes on from DASXTT010000227.1 coordinate 8,852, forward strand.
CCGGCGCTCCGGGGTCAGCCGCGCGGCCCGGGCCAGGCCGCCCCGGCGGCCGAGTTCCCGCGCGACCCGGTGAAGGCTCCTCATGGGAGGTACTCTTGCTTAGCGCCAAGCAAAAAACAAGTCGAAACGGCGATTCCGTCGGATCGGGGCGGGCAGGATCCGGCCGGAGTCGCGGAAGGAACGGTAAGCCCAGCTTCGAGCTTCCCGCTTCGAGCCCCGCTGATCTTCTCACCCGGCTT
>DASXTT010000228.1:0-8723 GCA_036505255.1 Planctomycetota bacterium
GCTTCCCCTGCGATACGTCACCCGCACCGAGATGGCCGAGATCGACCGCCGGGCGATCCAGGAATTCGGCATCCCTGAGAGCGCGCTCATGGAGCGGGCCGGGGCGGCGGTGGCGGCGGAGGTGAAGCGGCGCTGGGCGGGGAGACCGGTGGAGGTTCTCTGCGGACCGGGCCGCAACGGCGGGGACGGCCGGGTCGTGGCGCGGCTCCTGAAGGGGCGGGCGTGGGTTCCCGGGGACGCCTGGAGCGCCGGGCCGGGGGCGGTGATCGTGGACGCGCTCTTCGGGACGGGACTGAATCGCGACCTTACGGGGCCGGCGCGCGACATGATCGAGTCGGTCAACGCGCTCGACCGGTCGAAGCATCCGGTGATATCCATCGACGTGCCCTCGGGACTCGACGCGGACACGGGGCGACCTCGGGGCATGGCCGTGCGCGCCGGCGTCACGGTGACGATGGGCCTGCCCAAGGTCGGGTTCCGCGCGCCCGAGGCCCGTGAGTACTTAGGCGAGCTCGTCGTCGCCGACATCGGCCATCCTCCCGCAGTGCTGGGCGAGCCCTAGACGCCATCGCACCTTTTTTCAAATTCGCATTCGAATCCGATTGACAAACGTCCGTCCGCGGTTTACATTTTCAGCATCCATTTACAAATTCACGCATGCGTAAGTTTGTAAATGCAATCGGCGGCGGGGCCGTGGGTTGGGGCGCCCGGCGGGCATGCCGGGTCAGGGGCACGGGGATGGCGCGAACGTCCGTCGGGGGGCGGCCGCTCTGGCTGCGACTCACCCCTTCCGTCGTCCGGGACTGTTTCTCATTCCTCCGGCGCGCCGCCGAATTCATCTCCCGCGGCACCGGGGAGTCCGTCTCCGCCACATGGACTCCGCGGAGGCATCGGGGGAGGTCGGCCGGCGCCCACCACCGCCGGCCGTGATCCGAGGGGCGAAAAGCCCGGGAGCCACTGACAGTCGGGTCCCCGGCCGCTTCGCGGCCCGGCCCTGGAGAGAGGGGAGCCCTCCCGCGCGCGGCAGGAACGTCGCGCTTCGGAGGGCGGGGATCGCCGCAGGAGCGTGCTCCGGCCGCGCCGACCGTCGGGAGACGGACGGCATCGACCCGAAGGAGAGCCCGGCCCGCAGAGCGGAAGTAATCCCTCCGGACGGCCGATAAACATCAGGTATGCGCACCGAGGAGCGGGCCCGGGCCCACGCCCAAGTGTTCCGGATTCTCGGGAACCCGCTCGCCTACCGCATCGTCCTCGCCCTCGGGCGCGGGCGCCGGCGGCCGATCGAGCTCTCCCGGGAACTGGGCGCCTCCGCCCCGGCCATCGTCAACCAGCTCAAAGTCATGAAAATCGCCGGCATCGTCCACTACGCCTCGACCGCGGAGCGACGGCGCGGGCGCAAGGTCACCTACTGGCTCTCCGACCCCGGCGTCCTCAACGCCTGCCGGCGCCTGGCGGGAGCGATGGGACGGATCTGGCGCTCAGCCGGTCAGGCATAGGTCCCGGTTTCCAGTCCCCGAAGTTTTGAGCTTCGAGCCAGATTCAGTCCATGTCCGCGTCTTCCGGCTCGGCACTTGGAACTTCAGAAAGCTGGGATCTGGGACCTCGAGTCTGGATACTGGCGCCATGACGCGCCTCCTCGTCCTGTCCGCGGGCGCCGGCGCGGGCCACAACCGCGCCGCCGAGGCGGTCCGCGAGCACGCCGTCGAGGCGGGCGTCGGCGCCGAATGGTTCGACTCCCTCAGCTTCACCGGCCGCGTCTTCCGCACCCTCTACGCCGAGAGCTACATCTGGATGGCGAGCCACTCCCCCGCGCTTTGGGGAATGCTCTACCGCGTGATGGGGGACCGCGTCGAACAGCCCAACGTCCGCAAGCTCATGAAGACGTACGACTCCCTCAACTACCGCCGGCTCATGCGGAGGGTCGAGGAGGCGCGCCCCGACGCGATCATCTGCACCCACTTCCTGCCCGCGAACGTGGCCCGGGCCCACCTGGGGGACGCCGGCGTCCCCGTCTTCACCGTGCTCACCGACCTGGACGTCCACCGCTTCTGGATCGGTGAGGGGATCGCGGGCTACTTCGCCGGCAACGACCAGGTCGCGTGGCAGCTGGGGAAGTTCGGCGTCCCGGCCGACCGGATCCACATCACCGGCATCCCGATCCACCCGAGCTTCTCGAGGACGCGCGGCCGCGACGTCGTCCGCAAGGAACTGTCGCTCGCGCCGCAGACTCCCGTCGTCTTATTCATGAGCGGCGGGTTCGGAATGGGGAACATGGAGGAGGCCCTCGAACGGCTCATCGCCCTGCCCACCCCGTTCCAGCTCGTCGTCGTGGCGGGCAAGAACGAGAAGATGCGGGGCCGGCTCGCGAAGATCGCCCGCGCCTCGGCGCGCCAGGCCCGGGTCTTCGGGTTCGTTCCCAACCCGCACGACTTCATGGAGGCGGCGGACGTGATGGTGTCCAAGGCGGGGGGATTGACCACGAGCGAGTGCCTCGCCCGGGGGCTCCCGCTCATCGTCTACTCGCCCGTCCCGGGCCAGGAGGAGCGGAACGCCGACTTCCTGACGGAGCGGGGCGCGGCCGTCCAGGCCCCCACGCTGGATCTCCTCGAGTACAAGGTCCGGGAACTCCTCGAAGACCCGCCCCGGCTTGCTAGAATGAAAAGCTCGGCCGCCGCGACGGCCCGGCCCCTCGCGGGCCGCGAGATCGTCGCGCGGGTCGTGGAACACCTGGGGTCGCGCATTGACAGACCATCGCACGGAAGCCTTTGAGGTGCGCCGCCTTCAGCCCTCGGCGTTCAGCCTTTAGCCGGAGGCGTCCGACTGACCGCTGACCGCTGAAAGCTGACAGCGAGCCCTGCAGAAAATGAAGATCCTCCTCGCCGACGACGAACGCTCCATCACGGTCACCCTGGGGGACGCCCTCCGAGCCGCGGGACACGAGGTCACGGTCGCCCACGACGGCGAGCAGGCCCTCCACGCGGCCCAATCGGGCGCCTTCGACTGCCTGATCACGGACCTCCGGATGCCGAAGGTCGACGGGATGGCCCTGATGAAAGCCGTCAAGAAAATCCGCCCCGACACGGCCGTCCTCGTCATCACGGCCCACGGGAGCGGGGAGATCGGCTTCCAGGTCGCCCGCGATGGGGCCATCGATTTCCTCCAGAAGCCCTTCTTCAACGACGACGTGGTGCTCCGCCTCGACAAGCTCCAGAAGCTCCTTGCCCTCCGGGACGAGAACCGCCGGCTTCGCGAACAGCTGGCCGGGCATTCCACGTTCGGCCGGATTGTCGGCCGCTCCCCGGGGATGCTCGAGCTGTACGAGCAGATCCGCACCGTCTCCGGGAGCGAAGTCGGCGTCCTGATCGAGGGGGAGAGCGGCACGGGCAAGGAGCTCGTCGCCCAGCAGATTCATTTCGGAAGCCCGCGGAACTCGGGACCCTTCGAGGTCGTCTCGAGCTCCCTCTACGAGGGGCTCATCGAGGACGACCTCTTCGGCCACGTCAAGGGGGCCTATACCGACGCCCGCTCCGACCGCCCGGGGCGGTTTGAGCGCGCCCACGGCGGCACCATATTCATCGACGACATCGACGACATGCCGCTCCAGACCCAGGTGAAACTCCTGCGCGTCCTGCAGGAGCGGCAGGTGGAGCGCATCGGGGACCACAAGCCGATCAAGGTGGACGTCCGCGTCATCGCGGCGACGAAGAAGTCCGCCTGGGATCTCGTTCTCGACAAGAAATTCCGCGAGGACCTCTTCCACCGGCTCAACGTCGCGTCCCTGAAGATCCCGCCCCTCAGGGAGCGGACGGGCGACATCCCGTACCTCGTCGAGGCGTTCATCGAGCGCTACGGCGGCGGACAGTCCTACCAGGTCCGACCGGAAGTCATGAAGGCGCTCGAGGCGTATGCCTGGCCCGGCAACGTCCGCGAGCTGGAGCACGCCGTGGAGCGGGCGATCGCCTTCGCGGGGGAGGACCGGGAGCTGAAGCGGGAATACCTCCTCCGGCCGCTGGGGGGCCGGGCCTCGGCGCCGGGCGGGTCGGACACCCAGAAGGCGCTCCGCGCCGTGGTGGAGGAGTCGGAGGCGGCGCACATCCGCCGGGTGCTCGATTTCACGGGGAACCACAAGGGGGAGGCGGCCCGCATCCTCGGGATCACCCGCAAGAACCTGTGGGAGAAGATGCGCCTGTACGGACTGGGAGAGCCGCCCGAGGGCAGGGACGAAAAGTGAACGCACCGGGGCGGCTCAGCAACCCGCTTCCAGTTCCCCGTTTCCCGATCCCCGTTCCAGAAGCTTCCAGCTTCGAGCCGAAAGGAGAGGAGGGGCGGCCCCCCGCGGAGGCGGAACGCTCCTGACCCAGTAGCGACAAAACTAGTGGAACATGTCGGGCCCTTCCGTGGTGTAATATGGCGGGTCCGGTTGGTCACGGGAGGAACGCATGAATCGTGCCGCTCTGGTCGCCTGCCTTTTCGCGTGCGGCCTTTCGGTCGCCGCCCAGGAAAAGAAAGAATCCAAGCTCGCCGCCTCGAACGAGAAGATGGGCGTTTCCATCCTGGCTCCGCCGAGCCCCGGCAAGGACCAGCTCTGGGAGGCGAAGGAGGAAGGGTCCTTCTTCAAGGATTCCGCCGTCTCGGTCTCCCACAAGGTCGACCTTTTCACCGTCGAGGTCCTGGTCCAGCGCAAGGAGAACAAGGACCCCATGCGGGAAGGTTGGAAGAAGCCGGCCGAAATCGCCAAGGACATCCGTGCGGCCTACACGGCCAAAGAGGGCGACAAGGAACCGAATTTCAAGGAGTGCATCCTCAACAACGAGGATCCCAAGGCCAAGCTCTCCAGCATTCCGGGAGCGGCCTGCAGCCACAAGATCACCCTGGTCGACAAGACCGGGGGGAAGCACCAGCTGCTCGAGTATTTCATCATCAGCAGTGACGTGTACTATCGCGTGGTCGTCAAGTACACCGATGACTCCTACAAGAAGTACTGGGCCAAGGAAGGGCAGTTCATCCTGAACAGCATCAAGAGGTTCGGTCCCAAGAAATGAGCCGTAGCGGCCCGCGACCTTCGTCGCCCCGGTCCGCAAACCCGGGGGACCGATGACCGATCCGCTCGACTCCCTCCCGAAACCCCGCCGACGGTCCGCCTGGCCCCTGGCCGCGATGGGGCTCCTCGTAGGCCTCCTGGCGACTTTTCTCATCGTCCAGATGACGCGCTCCGGCGCCGACGATTCGGCCGAGGCCCCGGCTCCTCCGCCCGCCCCGAAATCGGCTCCTCCGCCGGTGGATCCGGCCGCCGCCGAGTCGGCGCGCCTCCTTCGGGAAGCGGAGGAGGCGCTCAAGGCCGGACGATTCGATGAGGCGGCCGCGAAAGCCGGCCGCGCCCGGCCCCCGAAGGAGGCCGAGGCGCTCCTGGCCCGGATCGCGGAAGCCCGGGAGCGGAAGGCCGCGGAGGAAACGGCCGCCCGCGAGAAGCGTCAGCGCGAGGAGGAGGCGGCCCGCGAGAAGGAGCTGAAAGAGCGGCAGGATCGCGAGAGCGCGCTCGCCGAGCTGGATCGCGCCAACGAAGAGGTCGAGCCGCTCGTCGCCGCGAACCGCTGGGACGCCGCCCTCGCCCGCTACAACGCGGCCGAAAAGGCCCATCCGGTGCTCCGATCCATCGCCGATTTCGTCTCCGCCCGGGCGCGGGTCGAAAACTACCGGAACGACGCCGCCCGATCGTACGCCCAGACCGCGGAGCGGGCGCGCGCGGAACTCGCGGGCGGCCATTTCGGCGCCGCCGCCAAACTTGCGCGCACGGCCGGGTTGCTCTATCCGGAGAAGGCGGATGGCCCCGCGCTTCTCAAGGAGATCACGGGGCGGATGTTCGAGGCGAAGCTCGTGCCGGTCTCCGCCACCATCAAGGGGGGCGTGAAGCTGGGCGACGCCCGCCAGCCCGACGAGCCCGAGCGCGTCTTCACGAGCCGCGGATTCCTGATGGACGTGACCGAGGTTACGAACGAGGAGTATTTCCTTTTCATCCTCCAGACCGGCCATCGGGCGCCCGTCAACCCCTTCTGGTCGGGGCGGGACCTGCGCCCCGGCGCGGAGGCCTATCCGGTCACCCATGTGAACGCCCCGGACGCCGAGGCGTTCGCGGCGTGGGCCGGGAAACGCCTTCCCACCGAGGACGAGTGGGAATACGCCGCGCGCTGGGTGGACGGGCGCACGTACCCGTGGGGCGCCACATTCCCGGGCCCCGAGAATCCCGCGGCCCAGACGGTGGAAGTGACGCGGATCAAGACCGTCGGCGCGAACCCCTTCCCGGCCCTCCGCCCCGTCGGCACCCTGCCTTCCGGCGCGAGCCCCTTCGGGATCCACGACCTTGCGGGCAACGTCTGGGAATGGACCTCGAGCACGGCCGAGGGAAGGCGAATCCTGAAGGGCGGCTCCTTCCTGACGAACCTCAACGCCGCGCGCTCCTCGAACCGGCTCACGGATGAACCCGACCTCCTTCACCCCGATGTCGGATTCCGGTGCGTGAAAGACCGGCCGTGAGCCCGCCGGCCGGACCCGACGACCGCGATCTTGTCGAACGCTCCCGCCGCGGGGACGGCGAGGCTTTCGGGCGGCTCGTCGAGCGCCACCAGGACCGCATCTACACCGCCGTCCTCCGGTTCTGCGGCGACCCCGAAGACGCCCGCGATATCGTCCAGCGCGCCTTCATCAACGCGTGGCGGCGCCTCGAGGCCTTCAAGGGCGACTGCGCCTTCTCGACCTGGATGTACCGGATCGCCTTCAACGAGTCGGTCAGCTTCCGGCGGGAGGGGGGCCGTCGGAAGCTCGTCCCGATCCAGGGCCGGGACGAGGAGCCCGTCGCGGAGCCGGTCGACGACCGCCGCCCGTCCGAGCGGATGGAGGTGGAGGAGGGCCGCCGGAAGGTGCAGGAGGCGCTCAACCTGCTCGATCCCGGGGAGCGGAAGATCCTCATCCTGAAGGAGCTCGAGGAGCGATCGTACGACGAGATCGCGGAGATCCTCGAAATCCCGAAGGGGACGGTGCGGTCCAGGCTCTTCCGGGCCCGGGAGGCATTGCGTGAAAAGCTGAAGGTCCTCATGGGAGCTCCGGCGAGTCGGGCGAATTCGGGGAACTGAGGGGCGGCGAAAAGCGTCGGAGATACGGAGGTTCAGGAAATGGCGTGCGGGTTCGACAAAGGCCTGATCGCCGCGTACTACGACGGCGAAGCGACGGGCGAGGAGCGCGCCGAGGTGGAACGTCATCTCGGTTCCTGCCCGGAGTGCGCCCGCGACCTGGCCGCCATGAAGGATCTCTCCTCCTCCCTCAAGTCCCTCGGCCGGGCCTCCGCGCCGGCCTCGATCGTCGAGGGCGTCGCGCGCGAAATTGCGGCGATCCGCGCGGTCCGGCGTCCGTGGCTCCGGTGGGGGCTCGCGACGGCCGCGGGGGTCCTGATCGGCGTCGGCATCATCGCCGTGGTCCAGGATCGTCAGGCCGGACCCCAGGAAAAACCCCTCGCTTTGGCGTCCGAGCGGAACTTGGAATCCCCGCGCCGTTCCGAGAATGACGCGCTGGAGCGCAAGAGCGGTTGGGCCGACAAGGACGAGGTCTTGAAAAAGGACCCGGCGGGCGCTCAGCCGCCGGCCGCGGAGGCCGACGGGAGAGTCGCCGGCAGGGATGAGGAAGCCACGGCGCCCGCGAAGCCGGTGGCGGAACCCGAAAAGAAAGTCGACGAAGCGGCCGCGAAGCTCGCTCCCAAGGAGGCCAAGCCTTCGGTCCCCGTGATCCAGGTCACGTCGGAGGACGTCGCCTCGGCGAGGGCCGAGGTCGAAGCCTTCCTGAAAGAGCGTGAGATGTCCGTGAAACCGGGGGCTCCGCTCCTGGGCCGGAGCGCCTTCGTGAAGGACCATTACCTCCAGATCGAGCTCTCCGACGAGGAGGTCAAGCTTCTCGAGAAACGGCTCGCCGCGCTGAAAAAGACCGGAATCGCGCGGGGCACCCTCGAGGCGGAGCGGAAGCGCGTGGCGGAATCGGAGGCTTCGATCATGAAGGACCGGAAGCAGGAGGCGGACGCGCCGGCCCCGGCCGAAGAGCCGGCGGAAGCCCGCGGGGCCGCGGAGGCCAAGGCCAAGGAAGAGACGTCGCGGGAATTCACCCGGCGCACCGCGGGCGGCTTCGTGGCGGGCCGCAAGAAGATCATCCTCGTCTTCCTGGAGCCGCCTCCCGCGAAAAAGTAGCCCGCTCTCCTCAGGGAACGGGGTCGTACCCCGAACCTCCCCACGGCGCGCACCGGAACAGCCGCCGGACCATGAGCCAGCCGCCCCGAAATGCCCCGTGTTTCCGTAGCGCCTCCATCGCGTACCGCGAGCAGGTCGGCTGGAATCGGCACACGGGAGGCATCCACGGCGACACGATCAGCTGGTACACCTTGATCGGGGCCATCAGCAGGTACTTCATAGGGATATGGGTTAGTTGTCAGACCTCAGACTTCAGAAACAGGAAACCGGTTATCAGAAATCAGCATTCAGTCAGCGAACGTGGGCACGCGCACGGCGGACGACGTCGAGAAGCGCGGCCTCCACCTCAGGCCGCTTCAAGTCCCCGGGAGGGCGCGTCGGAACCACGATGAGGTCAAGGCCGACCCCGATCGCCTCCTTGTTCAGGCGGAACGCCTCGCGCACAAGACGCTTCCACCGGTTGCGGCGCACGGCGTCACAGAGGCGGCCGGGGACGCT
>DASXTT010000229.1:0-9442 GCA_036505255.1 Planctomycetota bacterium
GAAACCGAGAAATTGCCTTCCTATCCACACCCGTTTTTCGAAGGAAAATAGCTGGAGAGGGGAACCCGGACAGACTTCAGACTTCGGACATCAGACTTCAGAAAGAGGTTTTCGGTTCTCGGTTCACAGGGTTCGCAGTTCTTCACGCCTTGGCCTCGGTCTTTCTGTAAACTGTCCGCTCCTTCTGATGTCTGACGTCTGAAGTCCGACAACTATTCCAATGACAGACTTTTCGCCGCGTTTCGACCCGCACGAGGCGGAGCCCAGGCTCTACAAGTTGTGGGAGGAGGGAGGGATCTTCAAGGCCGACGCCCGGTCGGCCAAGCCGCCCTTCACGATCGTCATCCCGCCGCCGAACGTGACCGGGTCCCTGCACATGGGCCACGCGCTCAACAACACGATCCAGGACATCCTCATCCGTTGGAAGCGCATGCTGGGCTTCGCGTGCCTCTACCTGCCCGGCACGGACCACGCCGGGATCGCAACCCAGAATGCCGTCGAGAAGGAGCTCCGCAAGGAGGGGACCAACCGCCACGTGGTGGGCCGCGAGAAATTCCTCGGCCGCGTCTGGGAATGGACGGAGAAGTACGGCGAGACGATCTACATGCAGCTCCGGAGGCTTGGGTGCTCCTGCGACTGGAGCCGCGAGCGGTTCACGATGGACGAGTCGTACGTGCGCGCGATCCGGACGGTGTTCAAGGCGCTCTACGACAAGAAGCAGATCTACCGGGGGCACCGCGTCATCAACTGGTGCCCGCGCGACATGACGGCGCTCTCCGACCTCGAGGTGCGGCGGCCGGAGGAGGGGGCGGCTGGAAATCTCTACCACATCCGGTATCCCATCGCCGGCGAGCCCGGGCGCCACGTCGTGGTCGCCACGACGCGCCCCGAGACAATGCTCGGCGACACCGCGGTCATGGTGCACCCCAAGGACGCGCGCTATGCGGGGCTCGTGGGAAAGAAGGCGGTCCTGCCGTTCGTCGGCCGCGAGATCCCGATCATCGCCGACGAGGCGGTCGACATGAAATTCGGCTCGGGCGCCGTGAAGGTGACGCCGGCCCACGATATGAATGACTTCGAGGTGGGAAAGCGCCACGGCCTGCCCGCCATCATCGTGATGGACGAGTCGGCGAAGATGAACGAGCAGGCGGGCGAGTTCGCGGGGCTCGACCGGTTCGAGGCGCGGGCGAAGATCGTCGAGCGGCTGGCCGCGTTGAACCTCCTCGAGAAGGTGGAGGACCATTCCACGCCGCTGGGCCGGTGCGACCGGTGCGACACGATCATCGAGCCGTACCTGAGCGAGCAGTGGTTCGTGAACATGAAGCCGCTGGCCGCGCCGGCGATCGACGCGGTCAAGTCCGGCCGCGTGCGCTTCCACCCCGACCGCTGGGCGAAGGTGTACCTGGACTGGATGGAGAACATCCAGGACTGGTGCATCTCCCGGCAGATCTGGTGGGGGCACCGGATACCGGTCTGGACGTGCTCCGACGGGCACGCCGTCGCCGCGGTCGACACCCCCTCGACGTGCGCGACCTGCGGGAGCGGGGCCCTCCGGCAGGACGCCGACGTCCTCGACACGTGGTTCTCGAGCGCGCTCTGGCCCTTCGCGACGCTCGGTTGGCCCGACGAAACCGAGGACTTGAAGAAGTTCTACCCGACCCAGGTCCTGGTCACGGACCGGGGGATCATCAACCTCTGGGTCGCCCGCATGATCATGATGGGGCTCGAGTTCCGCGGGAAGGAGCCCTTCTCGGACGTGGTCATCAACGCGACGATCATGGATGACGCGGGCGAGCGGATGAGCAAGTCGAAGGGGACGGGCGTCGATCCCCTCATCTTGATGGAGAGATACGGGGCGGATGCGCTCCGCTTCGCCCTCACCCTGCTGTCGACGGGATCGCAGGACGTCCGATTCGGGAAGAACCTGTCGGTTCCCCGCACCGAGCAGGCGCGGAATTTCGTGACGAAGTTCTGGAACGCGTGCCGGTACGTCGCGACGAGCGCGCCCGAGTCCGCGTCCGGGCTCCCGCCGGGCTGGGACCGGAAACTGGAGGATTGCTGGATCGCCTCGCGGCTGAACCGGACGATCCAAGTCGTGACCGAGGCTTTGGCGTCGAACGAATTCGGGCGCGCCGCCGGGGAGCTCTACACCTTCATCTGGGACGACTTCTGCAGCTGGTACATCGAGCTGACGAAGAAACGCACCGCGGAGGCGACGGCGCGGGGGATGCTGCGTTACCTCGCCGGAATCACGCTGCGCCTGCTTCATCCGATCTGCCCGTTCGTCACGGAAGAGCTCTGGACCAAGCTCGATCCCGCGGCGGCAAAGACGCCCTTGATACGCGCGGCCTGGCCCGAGCCCGGCGCGATGAACGAGGATCTCGAGCGGCGGATGCGCGCGGCGTTCGACGTGGTTCGCGGGGTGCGCGAAGTGAGGAACCGCTACGGCATCGCCCCGTCGGAAGCACTGCCGGTCGCGGTTTCGTTCCGCGACGAGGAATTGCGCAACGCCCTCGCGGGCGAGGTCGAGGAGATCGTGCGCCGGCTCGCCGCGGTCACCTCCGTGGAGAGCGGCGTGGACCTCGAGCGCCGTCCGGGCGACGCGCGCTGGACGGGGGACGACGTCGTGGTGTACGTGCAGATCGCCGGCAAGTTCGACCGGGTGAAGGAGATCGCGCGGTCGGAGAAGGAATTGGCCGCGCTGGAGGTGCAGGCCGCCCGCGGCCGGATCCAGCTCGCCAACGACGCCTTCCGGAAGGCGAAACCCGAGATGGCCGCGGAGCTCGAGGAGAAGCTCCGGGACCTCGAGGTGAAGGTGTCGGAGCTGAAGGCCCGCCTCGCCGAGCTGAAAGAGCTCTCATGAAACTCAGCGAACTGCTGAGCGAGGAGGCCGTCCTCCTCGACTTCCGCGCCGGGGACAAGTGGGCCGCCATCGGGTCGCTCGTGGAGGCGCTCGTCGGCCTCGGAAGGGTCCGGCCCGACCATCGCAAGCAGGTCCTCGACGCGCTCATCGCGCGGGAAAACGTGGCCTCGACGGGCATGGGGCTGGGAATCGCCATCCCGCACGCCTGGACCGACCTCCTCGAGTCGGGGGCCGCCGCGGTGGGGATCTCTCCGCGGGGGGTCCCGTTCCAGTCGGCGGACGGGAAGCCCGCCACGCTCATCATCCTCCTCGTCAGCCCCCGCCACAGCGCCCAGAAGCACGTGCAGACGCTCGCCGCGATCGCGCGCCTCCTCAACTACGAGGAGATGCGGACGGCGCTCCTGAACGCGAAGACGCCGGCGGAAGTGCTCCGGATCGTGCGGGAGGAGGAAGACAAGGAGTTTGGATAGGGCGCATCACGCATGACGCATCACGCATTACGGAGATGACCGAACCGGGTTGGTCAGACGCCGTGATGCGTACTGCGTAATACGTGATGCGTCATCCGGCGAACTGGGTGCGGTAGAGCGCGGCGTAGAGGCCGTCGCGGGCCACAAGCTCGTCGTGGCGGCCCACCTCGGCGACGCGGCCCTCGTCGAGCACCACGATGCGGTCCGCGTCCCGCACCGTCGAAAGGCGGTGGGCGATGATCAGCGTGATCCGCCGCCGGCCACCGGCCCGGATCAGGTTCGTGAGCGCCCCCTGGACCAGCTTCTCGTTCTCCGCGTCGAGCGCGCTCGTCGCTTCGTCCAGGATGAGCACCTCCGGATTGCGGAGGATGGCCCGGGCGATGGCGATGCGCTGGCGCTCCCCGCCGGAGAGCTTGGCGCCGCGCTCCCCCACGATCGACTCGTAGCCGGCCGGGAGTCCCTTGATGAACTCGTGGATGTTCGCGGCCTGCGCCGCGCGCTCGACCTCCTCGACCGTGGCCTCGGGCCGGCTGAAGCGCAGGTTCTCCATGATCGTGGTGTTGAAGAGGAACGTCTCCTGCGTGACGACCGCGACGTGGCGCAGCCAGCTCTTGAGGCGCGCCTGCGCGAGGTCCAGGTTGCCCACCACGATCCGGCCCGAGGTGGGGCGGTAGAAGCGGCACAGGAGGTCGCAGAGCGTGCTCTTGCCCGCGCCGCTCCGGCCCACGAGGGCCACGACGTCCCCGGGCTGGAGCGAGAGGTCGATCTCCTGCAGGACCGGCTGGGCGTCGTAGCGGAAGGAAACGCGCTCGAACCGGACGCCGCCGTCGACGGAGCCGACCTCCACCGTCCCGTCGTCCTCGGTGTCCTTCCGGAAGTCGAGCAGTTCGAAGACCCGCTCGCAGCCCGCGGAGGCGTCCACGAGCCGGTTCCAGGACTTCGCGAGCTCGCGGATCGAGGTGTTGATGATCGCGACGTACAGCGCGAAGGCCACCATGTCCCCCGCGGTCATCTTGTCCCGGGCCAGCAGGAACCCGCCGCCCACGAGCATGATCATGATCCCCACACCGAGGAAGATGTGGGCGAGGTTCTCGCTGAGCGCCTTGCGCCGCACGGCCGCCATGAGCTTCTTGAAATAGCTGTCGTTGGTCTCCCGGAACTCGCGGACCTGCTCCGCCTCCATCCCGAAGGCCTTGACGATCTTGATGCCGCTGAAGGTCTGCATCATCGTCTCGGTCATGTCTCCGAGCCGCTCGAGGCTCTTCTTGCGGGCCCGGCGCAGGCGCCGGCCGAGGAGATTGATGGGGACCACGTAGAGGGGCACGAACAGGATGACGCCGGCGGCCAGGATGGGGTTGATTATGAACATCATCGTGAGGTTGTAGGCGATGGAGACGGGGTGGACCAGGATGTCGTCGAAGTAGAAGTTCGCGGCCGGCTCCATCACGTTGACGTCGTTGGTGACCCGCGAGACCAGGTCGCCCGTCCGCCGGTCGTGGTGAAACCTCAGCGGCAAGTTGCTGACGTGTTCCGTGACGTCGTTCCGCAGGTCCGCGATCACGCGCTTGGTCAGGAAATTCGTATAGACGTCCTGCAGGTAGCCGAACAGGAATTGCGCGGCGGAGAGGGCGAGCGCGGCGATGGCGATCCACTTCAGGATCCGCTTCCAGTCCTCGTCGGTTCTCGGCGGGGAAGCCGGCGGCGGCGACTCCGAAGCCGTCCTGACGATCCTGGGCCGGGGAAGCTCGTCGACGACCGGCTTCATGATGTAAATCTGGCCCGCCTTGGCCCCGGCGGCGCAGAAGATGATCAGCATCGTGAGCAGCACGCGCCCGCGGTACCGCTCCACCCGCCGGAAGAACCGCAGCGTCAGGGGCCAGACGGCGACCCGCTTGCCGTCGCTCATGCGGGCCCCGCGGGCCGGGCGAGCCGCGCGACCTGTTCCTGGTAGGCCTCGAAACGCCCCCGGGTCTCCTCGAAGGTGTCGCCGCCGAACTTGTCGAGGAAGGCCCGGGCCAGCTCGAACGCCACGACCGCCTCGCCGATGACGCTCGCCGCCGGGACGACGCAGACGTCGCTCCGCTCCAGGGCGGCCGCTTCCTCCCGTCCGGTCTCCAGGTCGACGGACCTCAGGGGATTCCGGAGCGTCGAGATCGGCTTGCAGGCGGCCCGTACGACGAGCGGCTGGCCGTTCGACATGCCGCCCTCGATGCCCCCGGCGTTGTTCCGGGTGCGCTCCAGCCCGGCGACGATCTCGTCGTGCATCTGGGAGCCGCGCCGGCGCGCCGCCTCGAGGCCCAGCCCGACCTCCACGGCCTTGACGGTTTGCACCGACATGAGGGCGCGCGCCAGGGCCCCATCGAGCTTCAATTCCCACCCCGCGTGGCTTCCCAGTCCCGGCGGGAGGCCCCAGACGACCACCTCGAAGATTCCCCCCAGCGTGTCGCCCGCCTCCCGCGCGGCGTCCACGAGGGCCCGCCATTCGGGGTCCCGGGCCGGGTCGAGCGAGTAGAACTCGGAGCCCTCGCGGAGCGAGACGGCCTCCTCCGCGGACCCGGCCTCCCGGCCCGTGCGCCGGCCCCCGAGCTCGACGACGGAGCCCACCGCGCGAACCCCGAAATTCCGGAGCAGCCCGTGGGCGAGCGTTCCGGCCGCCACCCGGGCCGCCGTTTCGCGGGCGCTCGCCCGTTCGGAGACGTCCCGCGCGTCGGCGGTGCCGAATTTGAAGGCCCCGGCGAGGTCCGCGTGGCCGGGCCGCGGGCGCGTGATCGGGGGAAGCTCCTCGCTGTTGGCGACCCGGTTCGCGATCCGGAGAGTCACGGGGCTGCCGAGCGTTTTCCCATGGCGGACGCCCGAAAGGATCTCGGCCCGGTCCTCCTCCATCCTCATGCGCGGGCCGCGGCCATAGCCGCCCTGGCGGCGGTGGAGTTCGGCGTTGACGAACTCGAGATCGACCGGCGACCCGTAGGGGAGGCCCATCACCAGCGCGAAAAGGCCCGGGCCGTGCGACTCCCCGGCCGTGGCGTAGGTGATCACGCGGCCATTATCGCGGGCCGGGTCGGCGGGCGCAACCGGGAGGAGACCCCGTCCGGGAGGCTCCCGGAGCCCGAAAACGGGGCTTTCATAAGTGTTGACCGGTCGGCCCTCGCCGCTATCATGGCGGCTCCATGACCGAAGCCCTCATCCGTTACATCAAGATCGCCATCGGTTTCGCGGTGGCGTGGATTCTCCTGTACGTCTGGACCTCCTGCGGATACCAGCGCATTGCCGGAGCCGAGATGGCTCCCGCCCTGCCTCCCAACGAAAACCACGTCATCATGATCAAGGAGCGCAGCCCCGACGTCCTGGCGCCGGGGGACATCGTCGCCTTCGAATACCAGCTGCCGCAGCTCAAGCCCCCCTTCGCGGGCCGCGTGATGGCCTTCCCGGGCCAGCGGGTCAAGATGTCGAAGGGGGAGCTCTACGTCAACGAGCGGAAGGGCGACACCGGCGGAACGCCCCTCGGCAAACCCGAGGACGACTTCGAGGAGATCATCGTCCCGCGCGACTGCTATTTCATCGTGATGGACAACCGGACCGTCGGTCCCAAACTGGACAGCCGGGCCATCGGTCCTCTCGGCGTCGGAGCGGTCCTCGGAAAGGTGAGGAAGTGATGGCGATCGCCAAGATCGCGAAAACCTCGAGCACCGTGTGGACGCGCCCCGCGCTGATCAACGCGGCGGTCGGGGCCGGGCTCGGGTTCCTCGCCCTCATCTTTCTGTGGCTCGCCTTCCAGCGCTACATGGTCCGGTCGAACTACCTCGACGCCCTGCTGAAGCACGATTCGAACCGTACGCAGGAGGTCCGGTCGAGCGCGGAACAGGCGATCTCCTGGGGCAACCACCCCGAGGCGCGCGAGCTCGCGGCCAAGGCGTCCGTCGACGGGAACCAGCTCGAGGCCGCGGAGAAGGTCTACACGGAACTGGCGGCGGGGAACCGGCAGGCGATCGGGGCCTGCGGCCTGGGGGTCGTCCTGCTCCGGCGTGCCGACGGCGAAAAGGACAACAGGAAGGCCTTGGAGCTCATCAAGAAGGCGAAGGACCGATTCGGCGAGGCGAGAGGGGCGGAGGCCGGCCTTGTCGAGGCGCAGATCGGATCCGCCACCGCCGACCTCGTCCTCGGAGTGCGCACCGCGGACCCGCGCAAGATCGCGGCCGCCCGCGTGGAATTCCAGCGGATCCATCGCGCCCTGCGCGGCTCGGAGGAGGTCGCCCGCGGGGTGACCCGCGAGGGCTACATGGACCTATTCTGCGGGCTGGCCCGGTCCAACGCCTCGCAGGAGAAGTTCTCGCCCGAGGCGCTGGCCTTCGCGGGCTCGGCCCGCCGGTACCTGCCCGGGTCCGTCGGCCTGCAGGCCAACGAACTCTCCCTCCAGGCCCAGCAGATGGCGGAGAAACCCCCGACCCTCGCCGAGATGCGGCAGGCCAAGACCTACGAGAAAATGGCCGACCTGAAGAACCGGATCTCCGCGATGCAGAAGCAGATGGAGCCCCTGATCGATGCCTGGTTCTCCCTGACCCTGGCGGCGGCCGAGGCCCTGCACCGGGCCGGTGATCCGGCCGGATCCCGCGAGATGCTGAACCTCGTGCTCGACAACCCGAGGGTCCGGGACCCCGTCCTTCCCGCCGCGCTGAAGGCGACCCTGGTGCTGGAAACCGCCCGCGCTCCCGAAGCCATTTGGAGCAAGCGGGCGGCGAACTACGGAGTGGCGTACGGGGAAATCACGAGGGTGACCGCCCGGACCGAACTCCAGGATCCCTCCAAGGCGCACTTGGCGGCGGCCCTGCTCAACAACCAGGCCTTCCTCGAGGAGGACATGGGAGCCACCGGCGGCGGCGAGGCCCTTTATGATCGGGCCGTGAAAACCCTCCTTGGCGCGCTCGAGGCGGAGCAGAAGGCCGGAATCGCGGGCGGCAGTTACGAGGTGCGGCGGAATCTCGCCGTGATCCAGAAGCGCCGGAACAAGGCCGACGCCGAAGAGCACCTCAAGGCGGCCGAGAATGCCGCGGCGACGAGGAGCGAGGACTCGGTGCGGCGCGACCTCGAGGAATTGCACCGCTATTTTGAAGTAAAGCCCTGAGCAGGTGCGTCTATGAATTGTCTCCAGTGCAATTACACGAACCCCGCGACGGTGCAGTATTGCCAGCGGTGCGGGGCCAAGCTGAACCTGACCGCGGACGAGATCCGCGACACCCTCATCCAGAGGGTGGAGGTGGAACGCGCGGGGAAGACGGCGCAGAACGCGCGCCAGGGACTCGTGTTTGGGATCGTCGTGTTCCTTGTGGCGGTGACGCTTTTCCTGGCCGTCGGGAAGGCCCCCTCGGGCGCCCTGCACCTCCCGTCGGCTTCGAAGGACGCGGGATACGTGGAGATCCGGTACCGGTACGAGCCCGACATTCCGAAGCTGCTCGTGCCGTACAACACCCAGCGGAAGCCATGACGAAGCGTCGATTCGCGGCGGCGGCCCTGGCGGCGCTCCTCCTCGGAGCGTGCGGTTATTCCGACTGGCACGGGGAGGCGTTCAGCGCCTACTATCCCCGTCCGAGCCGGGAGACGGGGCAGACCCTCGAGGAACGCCTCCAGCTCATGCAATGGACGAAGGATCCGCGGAAGAAGACCCGGATCGGCTACCTGGAAAAATACTCCATCCTGCTGGAAGGGTCCCGGACGCCGCACGACATCTACTACATCCGCAACGCCGCCGGCACCGCGACGCTCGGGTACATCAACGAGAACGGCGTGTTCTTCAGGTACACCGGCGACGGCCGGGCCGAGCGCGTCGGGGAATTCCCCATCCGCGACACCGGGATCCGCATCTTCTTCGGGCTTTCGAAAGAGGACAATCTCGGCTTCGAAGAGATCAATCCCTACTCCGATTAGGCCCTCAGTCGTCCTTCTGCTGAATCATGTCCCAGTCGATCTTGTCCTTCGGCGTGAAGGTGAACCGCGTGCCGGAATGAGTGTCGATCTGGAACTCCCAGCCGAGCCTGGACGCGCTGCTGAAGAAGCGGATCCAGTTCGCCCCGGGACGGAACTGCACCTCATGGCGGATCCGGCCTGAACCGGAACC
>DASXTT010000230.1:0-1539 GCA_036505255.1 Planctomycetota bacterium
TCATGCGCAAGGGGCACATCCGGACCATGTTCACGGCCCTGAAGGAGTGCGCCGAGGGACTCGAGGTGCGGTCCCAGCGGGTCGAGATCACGACCCGGCGCGGCGAGGACCGGACCGTGGAGCTCTCCTGCAGCCCGCTCCGCGAGGGCGGCGTGTTCGCCGGCGTCGAGATGACGCTGCGGGACATCACGGACAAGATCGTCATCGAGAAGCTGAAGAAGAACTACACGGACTCCCTGCAGGAGGCCGTCATCGCCCGCACGAGCGAGATCAAGGACACCCAGCGCGCCGCCATCCTCGCGATCGCGAACCTCGCGGAGTCGATCGACGACGACACCGGCGGCCACATCCAGCGGATCCAGCACTACGCGCGCGTCCTGGCCGAGGAGATGCAGAAGCTGCCGAAGTACAAGGACGTGATCACCGAGGAGTACGTCGAGCTGATCCACGACCTGTCGCCGCTCCACGACCTGGGCAAGGTCGGCATCCGCGACTACATCCTCCAGAAGACCGACAAGCTGACCGCCGAAGAGTTCGAGAAGATGAAGGAGCACACCGTCATCGGGGCGCACGCCCTGAACATGGCGGGACAGATGACCCACCGCGACGGCATCTTCTCCATCGGCGAGATGATCGCCCACTACCACCACGAGAAGTGGGACGGCACGGGCTACCCCGACGTCGACATCGGCGGGGAGCACCGCGCGCTCCGGGGCGAGGAGATCCCGCTCTGCGCCCGCATCGTGGCGCTTGCCGACGTCTACGACGCCCTCGCCTCCAAGCGGCCCTACAAGATGCCCTTCCCCCACGAGACGACCCGGGAGATGATCGTCGCCCAGTCCGGCAAGCACTTCGATCCCGAGGTCGTCCAGGCCTTCCTCCGCCGCGAGCAGGAGTTCGTCCGGATCCGGGAGCAGTTCCCCGACACCGCGATGCCGCCCGGCAAACCCTTCGAATTCCCGGCGAGGGACCGCGTGTAGCTGGCCGCGGTCCGCATCCGGCTTCCAGTGCCCGGCATCCAGATTCCGCGGCTTCAAGCTCCAGGCCGGAGCATTCCCGCTCGGAACTTGGGGCTTCGGAAGCGGGAAACTGGAATCGGGGAACTGGAAACGGAGTCCGGTGCCCTATAATCACCGGCCTATGGGCCGTCCCCGACCCCGCGTTTTTCGAGGAGCCGCCGACGGGCGCGGGCGCCGGATCGCCGTCGTCGCGGGCCGCTTCAACGAGTACGTCACGAAGCACCTCGTCGAAGGCTGCCTCGACACCCTGGAGCGCCACGGCGTGGCCCGGGACCGGGTCGATCTCGTGTGGGTCCCCGGGGCCTTCGAAATCCCCACCGCCGCCCGCCGCCTCGCGAAACGCGGCGACGTCGACGCGATCATCGCGCTCGGGTGCGTGATCCGCGGCGAGACGCCCCACTTCGAGCACATCTGCCGGGAAACGGCCCGCGGGATCGCCGAGGTCGGGCGCCGCACCGGCGTCCCCGCGATTTTCGGAGTCCTCACGGTGGACAACCTCGAGCAGGCCATCGAACGCGCG
>DASXTT010000231.1:0-4928 GCA_036505255.1 Planctomycetota bacterium
GAAGTCCGAAGAGTCGCGGGTCCCGAGTCGTTGGTCGCGTGTCGAAACCGGAGGTCCCTGGTCGAGGGCGGCGACTCGAGACGCGAGACCGACCACGCGTGACATCCTTTTTCGACCCTCGACTCACGGCTCATGACTCGAGACTTCTCATTCCTCAGTAGTCTTTTCGTGAGAAACTCCAGCAGGCGAGGCCGAGCATGACGGCGATGAACCCCGCGGAGCTGAGGCCCAGCGATAGCCAGTCCGGCTTCTCGATTCCGCGACGCCCCTGATCTTCGAGCACCATCTCCATCTCCGGCCCGAGATTGGTTTTCACGATGAAATGGTCCGAGACACGCCCCCATTCCGCGGTCCGGGGCAGGCCCAACCGGATGACCCCGGCCGCCTTGGTGATCGCGGCGGGCACCTTGGGCGCTATTTCCGGAGACCGCAGGATGAGGTAGCCGTTGGCGACCATCGACGAAAGGAACCAGAGGCCGATCGTCAGGAGGATGGAGGCGATCGTGCTCCGCGTCAGGACGCCCATGAGAAGGGTGAACGAATAGAGGACCGCGAAGACGATCCCGAGGACGACGATCGAGACGAGGAACCCGTAATTGAAATAGCCCGACCGCCAGGAGATCATCAGCCAGCATCCGCCGATCAGGAGCGTGGCCGGGATGAGAACGTAGAACAGGCCGCCCGCGTATTTCGTCAAGAGCACCAGCGGCCGTCGGACGGGCTTCGCCAGCAGGAGGTCGAGCGTCCCCTTCTGCAGCATCGCGGGCACGAAACCGGCCGTGAAGATCACCGCGAGAATCACGCCGAAAAATCCCGCGACCCATTGCGCGACGATCACCTCGACCAGGATGAGATAAACCGCCAGGCTCCAGGGCAGCCGGTCCTTCCAGGCCCCGAAAAACAAGCTGATCTCGTGGGCCCCCTCCAGCGTGAATCGACTCGACGTCCTCAAATCGACACGAAAGGCGCGCTCCCCGGCGGAGGGCTTGCCCGCCTCGATGTCGACCCGGTTGATCATCTGTTCCCGGAATTTCGCGCGAAGGAAACGCATTTCCGACTCGGACCCGGGATCGGCGACCTTGTCGCCGGAGATCCCCTCGATCGGGTCCCCTTCCTTCTTGAGCTTGCCGCTCTCCAAAGCGTTCCAGGTCAGGACGGCGCGATGGAATTCGGCGACCGGCTTCGCGGTGAGCGTGAACGCGTACTCGGCCGCCGAACGCGCCGACTCGCGCTCCATTTCACGCACGTCGGACACATCAAACGTCACGTCGTACTGGTAGGTGAGCGACTTACCCGCCTCGAACTTCCACACGTGGTTGAAATTCGAGACCACATGCCCCAGCGCTCCCGCCGCGTCGAGTTCGCGGAACCCGGTCGAGGCGCAGACGCCGATGAGCAGGACGGAGATGACCAGGAGGAAGTAGAGCGACTTCCGGTCGAGCGTCTCCCTCAGCGAGTCGCGCAGGATGGCCAGGTAGTTCATGACGCCGCGGCCTCTCCGGCCGGGGGCGGCGCTTCCAGGGTCTCGAGGAAGACTTCCTCCAGCGTCTGCTTCTTCTCGACCATCGAAGTGAGGTTGAACCCTTGGGAGCGGATGAAATCGACGAGGGCGTTGAGCGCGGCGGAGTCCTGAACCGTGACTTCGATGCCGTTGCCGACCCGGCGGACGCCCTTGACGCGCTCCTGGATTGCGGGCAGGAGCGGGTCGATCGGTTTGTCCACGGAAAGCGCGTAGACATTCTCGACCCGCGTCATTTCGCGGACATTGCCCTCGCGTCGCAGGGTCCCCAGCTCGATGATCGCGACGCGGTCGCAGATCAGCTCGACCTCGCTCAGGAGATGGGAGTTCAGGAAGATCGTCTTCCCGCGGCCCTTCAGCACGGCCAGCAGATCGCGGATCTCCTTCCGGCCCACGGGGTCGACGCCGTCCGTCGGCTCGTCGAGGAAGAGGACGTCGGGATCGTGCAGCATGGCCTGCCCCAGGCAGAGCCGCTGTTTCATGCCCTTCGAGTACGTGCGGACCTTCCGGCGCGCGGCGTCCTTCAGCCCGACCTGCTCGATCATCGCGGGGATTTTCATCCGGCGCTCGCGCCGGGGCACGCCGGAGAGCCCCGCGTAAAAATCGAGGGCGGTTTCCGCGGTGTGGTAATCGGGAAGGCGGTGGTCCTCGGGAAGGAAACCGACGCGCGTGCGCGATTTCGGGTCCCCCACCGGACGGCCCAGAAGCTTGGCGGTGCCCGCCGTCGGGTGGACGATCCCCAGCAGGATTTTCACGAGCGTCGTCTTGCCCGCCCCGTTCCGGCCGAGGAGGCCGTAGATCTCCCCCGCCTCGACGGAGATGTTCACGCCCTTGAGGGCATGGACGTTCTTGTAGTGCTTGACGAGTCCCGTGGTCTCAATAACGGCCATTTGTATTCCGGTAAGACGGTTCGACACTTTACCTTGTTTCGCGAAATCGGGCGAGATTCTGGTCATCACCCGCGAACGCCCGCTAAAATGAGTCGAGATGCGCACCCTCGCCGCCGCCGACGTCACCCGCGCCATCCGCGAGCTCTACATGACCGCCAACTACGAGGTGCGCGAGGACTACCGCCAGGCGCTCGAGAAGGCGCAGAAGACGGAGGTCTCGCCGCTCGGTCGGCAGATCCTCGGCACGATGCTCGAGAACTACAAGATCGCCTCGACCGAGCGCTCCCCCATGTGCCAGGACACGGGATTCCCGGTGGTCTTCGTCGAGATGGGCCAGGACTTGCACGTGGATGGCGACCTCAAGGAGGCGATCCAGGAGGGCCTGCGCCAGGGGACGAAGCAGGGATTCCTGCGCGGCTCGCTCGTCCGCGACCCGCTGTCGCGCGCCCCCAACACCGGGGACAATACGCCGGGAGTCATCCATTTCGACCTTGTCCCCGGGGAGAAGCTCAAGATCGACGTCATCGCCAAGGGCGGCGGAAGCGAGAACAAGTCGCGGCTCTACATGCTCAAGCCGAACGACGGGATCGACGGAATCAAGAACGCCGTGCGCGAAACGGTGAGCCTCGCCGGCCCCGACGCATGCCCGCCCTTCGTCGTGGGCGTCGGCGTCGGCGGGACGTTCGACAAGTGCGCGGAGCTCGCGAAGAAGGCGCTGATGCGGACGATCGGCTCCGCAAACAAGGACGCCGCCGCGGACAAGCTCGAGAAGGAGCTGGAGGGCGAGCTGAACAAGCTCGGCGTCGGGCCGCAGGGGATGGGCGGCTCGACCACGGCGGTCGCGGTCTTCATCGAGACCTACCCCGTGCACATCGCGAGCTTCCCCGTCGCGGTGAACATCCAGTGCAACGCGAACCGCCACAAGGGGACGGTCCTGTGATCCGGCGCGAGACGGACTTCGTGCGGGTGACGCCGCCCCTGACGGACGAGGAGGTCCTCGAGCTGAAGGCGGGCGATCCCGTGCGTATCACGGGGATCCTGTTCACGGGCCGCGACGCCGCCCACAAGCGGCTGAACGAACTGATCAAGGAGGGCAAGCCGCTCCCCGTGGACCTCAAGGGCCAGATCATTTATTACGTCGGCCCGACGCCGCCGAAACCGGGCCAAGTGATCGGCTCGGCGGGACCGACGACGGCCGGGCGGATGGACTCGACGACCGAGCCCCTCCTGCGCATGGGCCTGAAGGGCGCGATCGGCAAGGGTGAGCGCGGGGCGGCGATGCGCGAGGCCTTCAAGAAGTACCGCGCCGTCTATTTCGGCGCCATCGGCGGCTCGGGCGCGTATCTTGCCAAGCGGATCACCGGCCAGGAGGTCGTCGCTTATCCCGAGCTCGGGACCGAGGCGATCCGGCGGCTGACCGTGGAGGATTTTCCCGTGGTGGTCATCAACGACGCGCACGGCGTCGATTTCTATGAAGAGGGGCGACGCAAGTACGCGGTGAAGTAGCGCTCACATGGGAAACTTTCTCGACCGCAAGGCGCTCAAGCGGCTTTTCGACGCCGCGAGCGCCATCCGGCGCCGCGGCAACGGCAACGTCCTCGCGCAGAAGGCGGTCATCTACCTCATGCGATCGCCCTCCCCCTCCCGCGGGACCCGGAAGGCGGAATTCCCGCCCATCGAGGCGCTGAAGGCCCTTCACGAGACCGCCATCGAGACCTTCGGGGGCCGCGTCGTGCGCGACCGCGCGGACGGGCTCGCGGGGATCTTCGAGCGGCCGCTCGACGCCCTCCGCGCGGCCCTGCACGCGAACCACGCGGCCGACCTCGGTCGCGAGATGCTCGCCCTCCCGGCCTCGCGCGTCGCCATCACGCACGGCGCCGTGACGTTCGCGGAGCATTCCGGCGTCGCCGGCCCGGCCTACGATCGCGCCACGAAGATCGTGGGGTACGCGGGCCCCTACGCGGCCGTCTTCGAGCCGTCGATCCTCCGGACCCAGCTCTCCGGCTACCACGACATCATGGCGAACTCCCCCCGGAAGGTGATGGTGCCAGGCTTGGGCACCGTGACTCTTATCTCCGTCCGGCCGCTCGGCTTGAAACCCGAGATGGACGACGACCTCGAGGACATCGATTCCGAGCTCCGCTCGTCCCCACGCCGGCGCCGGTGACCGTGGAGCGAAGCATGCTCAGATCCGCCGCTTTCCTCCTCCTGGTCGCGGCGGCGTGGCAGGATCCGGCCGACCCGACCCCGCGATTCCAGCAGCTCCTTGAAGCCGCCGAGAAGACGGGCCTGCTGGTTCCGGATCTCCCCGAGGCCGTGGGCCGGCTCGACGCCCTCGCGCGGGAGCCCAAAATACCCCCGGCCCTCCTGCACCGATATCAGACTCTGAGGGCCCAAGCGGCCATTCTGGCCCGACTTCATGCCTCGCTTGCCAAAACCGTCGGCAACCAGGTCGAGATGCCCCTGCCCCCCGGCAAGCCGCTCAAGGTCAACATCGTCGAAGTCCGCAAGCGGGGACT
>DASXTT010000232.1:0-5658 GCA_036505255.1 Planctomycetota bacterium
AGACTCCGCGAGGTATTCGAGGGGATGATCGATGGCCCTCGCTGACCGTCGGACCCTCCGCCTCGGGGGGGAGCTGGTCTGGGTCGGACTCGGGCAGGGCCTCGCGGCGCTGGGCGCGCTCGTCGGCGTCCGGGTGATGACGGGCCTTCTCCCGCCCGCCCACTACGGCGAAGTGGTCCTCGGCATGACGGTCGCGCTGCTCGCCCAGCAGGTTTTCTTCTCTCCGGCCTACCACACGGCCTTCCGGTTCTACTCGTCCGCGGCCCAGAAGGGGACGCTGCCGGTCCTCCTCGCGGCCTCGCGACGCCTCACCTTCAGGTCGATCGGATGGATGACCGCCGCCGGAATCGCGGGCGGAATCCTCCTGGCGCTGACGGGCCAGACCCGCTGGCTGCCGCTCCTCGGACTGGCCGCGCTCTATGCGATCGTCACCGGGGCGGGCTCCGTTTTCGATGGATTCCAAAGCGCGGCGCGCCATCGCCCCGTCGTCGCGTTGCACGAGGCGGGAGCGCAGTGGCTCCGCTTCCTGCTCGCGGCCGGAGTGATCACCTGGCTGGGGGCGACCAGCGCGGCGGCCGTGCTCGGATTCGCCCTCTCCTCGGTCGTGATCTTCATCTCCCAGTATCTCTTTTTTCGCGCCAAGATTCGGCCTCCAGGCCCGGAGTCCGCGGATCCCGCCGAGGTCCGCGGGGAACTGGCGCGGATGCTCCCGTATGGACTTCCGTTCGCGGCCTGGGGGCTGTTCACGTGGCTTCATCAGTCCTCGGACCGCTGGTCGTTGCAGGTCACGCAGTCGACGGAAACGGTCGGCCTCTACGCCGCCCTCTTCCAGATCGGTTACTATCCCATGGCCTTTTTCTCTCAAATCATGACTCAGTGGACTGCGCCTCACCTGTTCAAGCAGGCGGGGGACGCCTCCGACCCGGTGGCGCTGGCTCGGGCGCGCCGGGCGAACCGGCTTCTCGTGGCGATCACGCTCCTCGCCACCGTCCTCGGGGCCGGACTCGCGCTGGCATTCCATGGGATCATCTTCTCGATCCTCGTGGCGGCTCCGTACCGGGAGGTTTCCCCGCTCCTTCCGCTGATGGTGCTGGCCGGGGGCCTGTTCGGGGCCGGACAGGCCGCGTCCCTGCTTCACATGAGCTTCGCCGACTCGCGGATCCTGGTGAAGCCCAAAATCGTCACGGCGCTCCTCGGCATCGGATTCAATCTCGCGGGCGCCCGGTACCTGGGACTGAAGGGGGTGGTCCTCGGAATGGTGGCCTTCGGAATCGTCTATTGCCTGTGGCTCCTTCTGGCGTTTCGGGCGGGACGCGAAAAAGTGGCGGCGCCCGACGCGACGTGACCGCCGATTAGTGGGGGGCATGCGGGACGTGGATCGGAATCGAACGGACGTCCGGGAACGAGGCCTTTTCCGGAGGCTCTGGGGTCGGCTCCAGTGGATGTACCGGCTTCATGTCCGCCGCGATCCCATGACCCGGGTCGCCGCGCGATGGTTCCGGGACCGGGGGGACACCACCCTCCGGCTCGAGTATCCCCTCGATGCCCGAAGCGTGGTCCTCGACGTCGGCGGCTACCTGGGAGACTGGGCGGACGCCATCGCGAGGCGGTACGATCCCCACATTCACGTGTTCGAGCCGGTGCCCGAGTTTCACGCGAACCTGGTGCGGCGGTTCCGCGGGAACCCCAAGATTCGGGTGTGGGACTTCGGCCTCTTCGATCGGACCGCGTCCGAATCGATGTCCATCACGGGGGACGGGTCCAGCCTGTTCGGAGGCGGATCCCGCCGGATCGAGGTCCGGCTGAAGGACGTGTGGGAATTCATCGAGGAGTCGGACATCGAGTCGGTCGATCTCATCAAGATCAATATTGAGGGAGCGGAATACGCCCTGCTGAAGCGCATGCTGGATACCCGGATGGTGGAGCGGTGTCGGGATATTCAGGTCCAGTTTCACGACTTCGTCCCCGACGCGGTCCGGATGCGGGAGGAGATCCGCGGGCGGCTCCGGGCCACCCATGAGCCGACCTATGACTATCCCTTTGTCTGGGAAAACTGGAGACGAAGGGGCGCCGGTCCCGGCGGGGTCACTTGATCAACCGAAGCGCGCATCCGGGCGGGCGGGGTTGCGATCGGTACGAATCGAGGTTCAACACCTTCTCGCGGCTGGGTTGGAGATCGTGCACCAGTTCCAGCAACTCCTCGGGTGATAGATGGTGCTGGAATTCATGGGCGCCGAACCAATCGTAGGTATTCAGCCGGGTCGCCCGAAAAGAACGCCGGACCCGGTCCACCATCCCCTCATGGCTTGGGGAAATCGGACCCCTCAGGCACAAACCCGAGGCCTCAAGGGCCGTTCCGAGGCCGGGGATTTGCCGGAGACAGGCAAGGGCGCCCGCGTAGGCCAGTCGGACCCGGTGCGGCCATCTTCGATGCAGCCGCCGGACGGATTGATAGACCGCCCATTTCGCCTTCCGCCGCCAGGTTGTGTCGAAGCGATCGTAGCAGTTGAAGATGAATTCAGAACCCGGCTTAGCGAGTCCGAACAAAGCCTTGGCGGTCTTGCGCACCGAAGGGGTGTGTTGAATGACATTGTGGCACAGGATCATCCCTTCGATGCTTCCCGGTCTGAGCGGCGGCTCGTCGATGCTGGCCTGGACGATGTCGTAATTCCTGAAAGCCGTCGATTCGAGATTCCGACGGACGACTCCGTCGACGGAGTCGGAAAGATCGATCAGGATGACGTGGCGGGCTCCGGCCTCCAGCATCCACCGAGCCTGAGCGCCCGACCCGGCGCCGGCATCCACGATCACCTTGTCGCGGAACGCCCCCAGATCGCCGAAGGTGTTCCGGACGGTGTGATGGACCCAGTGATCCTTGAATTGAGTGAAATCCAGGGTGTTCCACTGCGTGCCGAATGAAGCGACTGACCGGCGCCGGCGGCCTTCGGGGACGAACCTGGGAATTCCATTGATGATCGGATATTGGGAACCCGCCGGCGACCGAAGCGTCCCGGAAACGACGATTCCATCGTCGTCGCGGCCGGCGTCATCGAGGGTCAGGGCTTCGCCGGTTTTCGGATCGCCCAACAACGGAAGGAGAAAGGGCGTCATATCGTTCCGCCGTCACGCCGTCCGCACTTCCGGATCCTGGTTACGATGAGCGCTCTCGAGAGAAGGGCGCGCCGATTCCATTTGATACCATCATGGTCGAACCCGCATGTGTCACTATACCTCTCCCAACCGGCGGACCGTGGAGCGCCCTCTTCGTCTCGCACGACCAGGAATTCCAGGCGTCGGACGCTCGCGGATCCTGGGCCGAGGCCACCGGCATGCTTGAGCGCCTGAAAAAGGCTCTGTTCCGCGTCCCCGCGCTGCAGGAGGCGTGGAGCCGGATTCGGGCCCGCGATTTCGAGCGGACCTACGCGTCCCGGCGGGACGAGTACGCGCGTCGGGCGGAGGAGCGCGGCCTTGTCTATCAGGAGGCCGACGTTGTGGCGGCGGTCCGCGACCGGCTCGCGCGGCGGGGGGCGGCGCCCCGGCGCCGGAAGCCGGGAGAAGTACACACCTTCACCTTCGTTCCGCGGATCAGCTGGCACGCCTCGCTTCTCCCCGACCTGCGCGAGCTGGGTCCGGTCACGGAATTCGATTACGCCGCGCTCGGGTACGACTGGTTCGAGTTCTACCGTCAGGACGCCCGCGCGGCCCGTCGCCGCCGCGAGATGAACAGCCGCGCGCTCGCCGCCCTCCAAGACGCGCACGCCCGACGCCATGTCGACTGGATGTTCGTCTACGCGAGCGGGCTCGAGGTGCACGTTGATTTCCTCCGGGCCGTGACCGAGGAGATCGGCATCCCTGTCGTCAACATGTGCCTCGACGACAAGCAATCGTGGACGGGGCCGATGCTCGACGGCCAGAGGCCGGGACAGGTGGACATCGGCCCCGCGTTCGACCTGTCGTGGACCTCGGCGCGGGTCGCGTGCGAGTGGTACCTGGTGGAGGGTGCGCGGCCGATTTACCTGCCCGAGGGTTTCGACGCCTCGCTCTTCCGCCCCCTCGACGTGGCGCGCGACATCCCCGCCAGTTTCATCGGGGGCGCCTACGGATTCCGACCCGCCGTGGTCCGATACCTCCGGCGCCGCGGAATTCCCCTGCAGGTCTTCGGCGACGGCTGGAACACCCGGTCCCTGACACCCGAAGAGCAGGTCGGGGTCATCAACCGGAGCGCGGTGAATCTCGGCATGGGAGGCGTCGTCCACTCCGAGACGATCACGAACCTCAAGGGCCGCGATTTCGAAATCCCCGGCGCCGGCGGGGGCCTTTACCTGACGAGCTTCAACCCCGATCTCGCCCGGCACTTCGACGTCGGGCGGGAGATCCTCTGCTATCGGAACCGCGAGGAGATGGTGGAACTGATCCGGCAAGCCCTGAAGCACCCCGAGGAGTCCCGTGAAATCGCGCGGCGCGCCCGGGAAAGGTCCCTCCGGGAACACCGGTGGCTTCACCGGTACCGCCGCGTGCTCGAGATCCTGGGGATTCTCGACGACGAGCTTCGCGCGCCGGCGGCGGGTCGCCGACCGGCCGCGGAGTCCGGGCGCCCCTCCTGAACGCGACCATGTGCGGCATCGCCGGTTTCGCCTGCTCCCACGCGGGATCTCCCTGGCCGAATCTGGATGCGGCCAGGGACACCCTGGTCCACCGCGGTCCCGACGACGCGGGCCTGTGGTATTCGAAGGACAAGCGGGTGGGCCTGGCGCACCGGCGCCTGTCGATCCTCGATCTCACGCCCTCGGGGCGCCAGCCGATGGCGGACGCGGCGGGCGGGCTCCGCATCGTCTTCAACGGGGAGATCTACAATCACCGCGAGTTGCGCGCGGAGCTCTCCAAGCTCGGCCACGAGTTCCGCTCCACGAGCGACACCGAGGTGATGCTCGAGGCGTACCGGGAATGGGGCGAGGAGTGTCTCGGCCATTTCACGGGCATGTTCGCCTTCGCCCTGCACGACGAGGCGCGGCGCCGCCTCTTCCTGGCGCGCGACCGGGCCGGAGAGAAGCCGCTTTATTTCAGCCACCGGGCCGGGACGATCCGGTTCGCCTCCGAGATCAAGGCGCTGCTCGCGGATCCCGCCTTTCCCCGCCGGCTCGACGCCGGGGCGCTCGAGTTCTACCTCGCCTGCGGGTACGTTCCCGCGGACCGATGCCTCCTGCGGGGCGTGCGGAAGCTCCCGCCGGCCCACGCGCTCTCCTACGATCTCGATCATGACACTTTTCGAATATGGCAGTATTGGCATATACCGGAACCGGACGGGGCGGCGCGCGCGGAGGAGGACCTCCTGGAGGAGCTGCGGGGTCTTCTGAAGGCCTCGGTGGAGCGGCAGCTCATCGCGGACGTGCCCGTCGGCATCCTCCTCAGCGGCGGGATCGATTCGAGCCTGGTCACCGCCCTGGCCGCCTCGACGGGGCCGGTGCGGACCTTCACGATCTCGTTTCCGGGCCACGGCTCCTTCGACGAGAGCGCGCACGCGCGCCGGGTCGCCTCCCACTTCGGGACGCGCCACGAGGAGCTGGCGGCCGAGCCGGCGTCGGCCGACTTGCTTTCGGAACTCGCGCGGCAGTTCGACGAGCCGATCGCCGACCCGTCGCTCGTTCCGACCCATATGGT
>DASXTT010000233.1:0-4044 GCA_036505255.1 Planctomycetota bacterium
CGCCCCTCGGCGCGCCGTGCGGGCGCCCGGCCGATCGACTCGCTGCTCGAACTTGAGCGGGGCGACACAGTCGTCCACATGACCCACGGGATCGGCCGCTTCCTCGGCCTCGAGAAGCTCGTGCGTGACGGGCGCGAGCAGGACTTCGTGGCGCTCGAGTACCAGGGGGGCGCGAAGGTCTACGTCCCCGTCGCGAACATCGACCTCATCCAGAAGTACGTCGGCGGGACCGACGCGGCCCCGCCCCTGCACGTCCTCGGCGGGACGAAGTGGACGGCGGACCGCCTCCGCGCCGAGGAGTCCGTTCGGAAGCTCGCGCAGGAAATGCTCCGGGTGCAGGCGCTGCGGGGGCTCGAGATGGGGATCGCCTACCCGCCCGACACGGAGTGGCAGCGCGCGTTCGAGGCCTCGTTCCCCTACGAGGACACGGACGACCAGACGGCCGTGACGGAGGCGATCAAGAAGGACATGCAGTCGCCGCGCCCGATGGATCGCCTGGTCTGCGGCGACGTGGGGTACGGGAAGACCGAGCTCGCGATGCGGGCGGCGTTCAAGGCGGCGACGGCGAACAAGCAGGTTGCGGTCCTGGTGCCGACCACCGTGCTCGCGCAGCAGCACTACCAGACCTTCACGGAGCGGATGGCGGACTATCCCGTGGCGGTCGAGGTCGTGTCGCGGTTCAAGTCGAAGGCGGAACAGCGGCGGGTCCTGAAGGCCGCGGCGGAGGGGAAAGTCGACATCCTGATCGGGACCCACCGGCTCGTCCAGCCGGACGTGAAGTTCAAGGACCTCGGCCTCGTGATCATCGACGAGGAGCAGAGGTTCGGTGTCGAGCACAAGGAGGTGCTCAAGCGCCTTCGGGCGACGGTGGACGTGCTGACGCTCACCGCGACGCCGATCCCGCGGACGCTCCACATGTCGCTGCTCGGGATCCGGGACATCTCGTCGCTCGCGACGCCGCCGCAGGACCGGATCGCGATCCGCACGGAGGTGCTGGCGCACGACGAGCGGCGGATCCGGACGGCGATCCTCGAGGAGCTGGAGCGCGGCGGGCAGGTCTACTTCGTCCACAACCGGGTCTACTCGATCGACGGGGTGCGGCGGCTGCTCGAGAGGATCGTGCCGGAGGCGACGTTCGGGGTGGCGCACGGCCAGATGGACGAGCACGAGCTCGAGGCGAACATGATCGCCTTTCTCGAGCGGAAGATCGACGTGCTTCTCGCGACGACGATCATCGAGAGCGGGCTCGACATCCCGAACGTGAACACGATCCTGATCGACAACGCGGACCAGTTCGGGCTGGCGGACCTCCACCAGCTGAGGGGCCGGGTGGGGCGGTACAAGGTGCAGGCGCGGTGTCTATTGCTCCTGCCGCGCGACCGGCAGATCCTGCCGCAGGCCCGGAAGCGGCTGAAGGCGATCGAGGAGTTCAGCGAGCTCGGGAGCGGGTTCCGGATCGCGATGCGCGATCTCGAGATCCGCGGTGTGGGGAACCTGCTCGGGCGCGAGCAGCACGGCCATATCGCGGCGGTGGGGTACGACCTCTACTTGAAAATGCTGGAGCGCGAGGCCAAGCGGCGGCGGAAAGAGGCGGTGGAGGAGCTGCCCGAGACGGGGGTGGACTTGGGGTTCGAGGCGCACATTCCGTCGACGTACATCGGGGACCTGCGGTCGCGGGTGGAGGCGTACCGGATGATCGTGGGGTCGGAGGACCTGGACTCGGCGCGGGCGGATCTTGCGGACCGGTATGGACCGCCGCCGGCGGAGGTGGAGAGTTTCATGAAGGTGGTGAAGGTGAAACAGCTCGCGCGAGCGTGGAAGTTGTCGAGCGTGGCGCTCGGGCGGGGGTACGTGGTGGCGACCTATCTGGACCGCGGCCTCGCGAAGGAATTGGCGTCGCGCCATCCGCGGGAAATCCGCGTGGTGGACGACAAGGCCATCCATATCTATGCGAAGGGGGATCCGAGCGGGGTGAAGCTGGCCGAAGCGCTCATCGAGCTGTTCGAGCCAAGCTAGCGATTGCGGATTGTGGATGGTCGCGGCTACTTCTTCTCGCGCGGCGCCAGCTTCAGCGAGAAGAGGACGTCGGAGCTGGTCCGCGAAGTGGCCACGTGCAGGCGCCATTGGCCGGAGAGGGCGATTCCCCGCTCCGTCGACCAGATCACCTCTCCGGTTCCGGATCCCTTGGCGTCGGGATTCCGCTCGTCCTTGCTGAAGTCCAATTCCATCGCCCGGCTGATGACGGCCTTGCCGGCGCGGATCTCCTTGACGGTCGACTTGATCTTGAGGGGCGCCTCGCCCGCTCCGAACAGAATCTTCCCGGGAGTGGAGTCCCAGGTCGCGCCGTTGGCCAGGGCCGATCCAGGCGCCAGCGTGAATGCTTCCTGCATGAATTGATCGATGCTGTCGGCGAACCGGGCGGCCGCGCCCGTGTCCCCCTTCGCCTTGACCTCCGGGACATTCTCCACCGATTTCTCGAGGACCTCCTTCAGGCCCCGGATGTCGGAGATCGCCCCTTGATTGGAGATCTTGGCCTCGAATTTCCCATTCAGGCATCCCGCCATGATGCGGATGGAGGGATGCTTGGGATCGGTCTTGTCCCGGTCCGAGTCGTAGTCCTCGGCATCCTTGTCTCCCGATCCCGACATGACGACCCGGTCGATCGTGACTTTCAGGGCGGTGGCGCCTTTGCCGTCCCCTTCGCCGGCTTCCAGCACGAGGCCGAGGATCATCTTCATCTCGACGGTGCCTTCCTTCATGTGGATGCGGGTGGTTTTTTCCATCTCGTACCGGACCCGCTGCCCCGGTTTCAGGCTCCAGCCGATGTCGGCTTTCGGGGGATCCTGGGTGGGGATGGGCGCGAGAAGCGCGAGGATCAGGAGGATCATGCAGGCTCCTTTCCGTGGCGCGCCCATTTGACCACTTCGCCCGTCGTCCGTACAGTCGCGCCGTTGGCGTTTCTCCGATCAGGCGCGGCCAACGTCCGGACGGGGAAGCACCTCGAAACCCGCCCGGCGGAAATGGGTGTCGAAGGTGAAGGCCTCCTTGATGCCGAATCGCTCCATGATGGCGAACGATGTGCAGTCGGTGAGCGACAAGTGGGGGTCGTTCATTTTCCGAAAGCGCCGCCACGCCGACTCGCGCACCTCCTCGTCGACCGGAACGACGGTGATCAGGCGGCTCGTCCTGAGCGTTTCGCCCGCCTCGATCGAGGGGCGATAGCCGGCCCATCGTCGGATTGCCGTGACAGTCTCATCGAAGATATCCGAGGTGGCCAGCATGCGGCGGCGGGCCGCCTTGAGCCCCTCCAGCGCCTCCCGGGCCGGGTCGTGCCACTCGTCGTCCCGGAGAAAGAGTCCGACGATGGCGCTGGTGTCGGCGAGGATCCAGCGGGTCACGAGTCGCGCCCGTAGAGGGCGTCGTCGATGGATTCCCCTCTCCGCCGGCGGCTCCGTGCGAATCCGACGCGCCGAAGAAGGGGATCGGAGGCCCAGGTGGATTCCATCCGCCCATCATCCGCCACCTCGAAGTACCAGTCCGGCCCGCGCTTCACGCTGACGATCCGGTGTCCGCGCCGCCGGAGCGCCTGGATGATCCGGAACGCGGTGATCCTGGCAACCCCCATCACCCGCGCCAGCGTGACGGCCGAATGGCGGCCGCAGGAGAGATGGAGAAGCGCCTCGCGCTCACGGGGGTCCTCCGGCCGGACCTTTGAGGTGGCCTTCATGCCTTAAGTGTATCATAGAGATACTACTAGTGTCAATGGGATACAGATCTGGCGGCGCCGGCTACCTCTTCTTGCGCGGCTCCAGCTTCAGCGTGAACCGGTGCTCTTCAGAACGCTTCTGGTCGATCTCCCTGCCGCGGACCTTGATGACGATCTCGTGGGACTCGGGCATGCCCCGCTCGAGATTCCAGAGGGTCGATCCCTCTCCCGTCACTTCCGCTATTCCGGGCTCTCGCTCGGCGGCGAGTTCGACCGTCAGCTTGTGGTCGATGGCCGCCCGACCCTTTTCGATGGTTTTCACCTTTGCGAGGTCTTTG
>DASXTT010000234.1:0-6425 GCA_036505255.1 Planctomycetota bacterium
CGCTGAGCGATTCGCACCATACCAACTTCGCGTAGGGTCCGTCGGGCCATCGCGGCTTGCTGTCGTCGTCGGTGACTTCCCGGACACGCCAGATCGCTTTCACACCATACCGGCCTGCACCCGTCAATCGCACCATGAGCAGGTCGCCGGCCTTGGGCAAGCGGTGCGCGGACGGCTTGACTCCGAAGACGGTTTCCGCGCGGCAGGCATCCCAGTGACTCGGCTCACAATTCGCGACATACATCGAAGAGGGCTCGCCTTCCTGGAAGCCATCCGCGGTCGCGAGGTCCCAGTCCGCCCGTTCTTTGGACTCCTCGATCCAAGCAGGGGCGTCCTTCCGCAAAGCCGCGAAGGCGGCATTCGTCGCGTCCAGCATGGACTGGCGCCTGAAGCTCTCGATTGCGGCCGAGAGGACTTCCTGAATAGACTTGTCGAGCCTATATGCAATCGCCTTCAGTTTTTGCACTGCATCTTGATCGATTCGAATCACTTCGCTTGACATTCTTGTATATCCTATTTCGCTACCAAAAGTGTAACACCAAATTTGATTCTGTCAAGGACAATCCAGTAAGAAGGGGTTCCTTCCGAATTTCTAGCGGTCGGTGACCAATCGACCATGCCGTCGTTCAGCCAACCGGAGGTCTCTGAGGATGGTATGGGCGCGGCGGCAGGCGTCGAGCTCGCGGCGGGGCAGGCCCGATGAGAGCCCCGCGATTTCGATCGCCCGCGCTTCGTCCCCCGCGCGGAGGGCGCGGTCGACTGCGTCGAGGGGGTTTCGGCGTACGCGCGGCATGCGGATGAGCGGAGCGTCGCCCGGTTCGAGTTTCAGCGCGCCGTCGCCCAGCACGCGGCCGCCGAGCTCGATCGAGAGGAGGGTCGCCGGGTTGTAGAAGGCGCCGACGGCGAAGGGCTCTCGAAACGCCACCCGGTGGAGATTGTTCGTGCAGAGCGCGCGGGCCCGGTTGAGGACCAGCCGCGGCAGGCGGTCGTTCAGGTAGGTAAGGAATCCGTCGGGCGGAGGGCCGATCCGCGGCCGCCACCAGCAGGCGCGCTCGGCGCACTTGTACCGCCGATTCACGCCGCGCCGGAGGCCTTCCGCCAGGTAGGCGTCGACGGCTTGATCGCCCCCGGGGTAGTCCGGGGAGACGTCCAGAAGGCGCGGGCGTCCGCGCAGGTCGGCCCGAGTCAGCGTCGCGCCGCGGAGCCACGTCGGCGAGGCGACGACCGGCAGGGCGGGCAGGTCGCGTACGAGGAAATAGTCCTTGTCGCCCGTGACGATTCCGATCGAGACCTCGGCGACTTCCGAGAGCGGAACGAGCCGTTCGAGGGCGCGGCGCGAGAGGTCCCGGCATGATTCGGGGACGCGGCTCCAGGCGAGCGAATCCTCCGCCTCCTCCGTTCGATCGAGATAGTCCGGGGTCAGGTCCTCGAGCCCGCCGACTTCGCGGATGCGGAATCCCGAACCCGGTCCGCAGAGGAGGAGGGCGACTTTCTCCAGGGCGCCGGGAAAGAGGAAATCGCGGATGGAGATCACGTCGACGCGGGGGAACTTCCGCCGCAGGTGGACGAGGAGTGCGTGGGCGTAGTCGACGAAGAGCGTTTCACGAGGGATGACCATGGCGAGGCGGCCGCCGGGGCGGACGGCCTCGGCGGCGGCGACGAGGAACGGAGCCCAGACGCTGGCGCCCGCGCCAAATGAGACGCCGAGGCGGGCCGCGGCCGCGCGCGCCTTCCGGAAAGCGTTCGCCCGGCTGAAGTGGACGTACGGGGGATTGCCGACGACGGCATCGTACGCGCCGCCGAGATTATCGAAGAAGTCGCCGCAGGCCGCGCCCGCCGCGTGGGCGCTCGCGGGATCGATGTCGAAGCCCTTCACCCGCGCCCCCAGTGAGCGGGCGGCACGCAGGAAGACCCCGTCTCCGCAGGCCGGGTCGAGGACGCGGTCGCCGCGCCGGACCGCCCAGCGACAGAGCGTCTTCGCCAGATTCGCGGGGGTGTAGTAGGCTCCCCGTTCCCGTACCGACAGCACGTAGCGTGTATCGGCACGGAAGAGCGATCCGCTTACTCAGGCGCGCCCGATTCGACTCATGGCGCGCCGCATCGGGGTTGTTACCATGCGGGAACATGAACCCGCTCCAGAAAAAGTACCTGGTTCTGCCGGCCGTCGCCGTCGTCGTGTTCGCGGCCGTGGCGGGCGCGATCTGGTGGCTGACCTGGCGGCCCGTGGCCTACGTCAACGCCCAGGAAGGCTACTCGATCCGCTTTCCCGCCGGATGGGACGTCCATCCGAGCGAAACCCCATCCTATGTGTATGCCGAGGGTTTCCTGGGCCCGAACGACGGGGAGGCCGGGGGTGTCATCAGCATCATCGTCGCGGACATCCAATCCCTTCCGAATGAGGGGAGGGGCGTCGCGTGGTGGAGCCCTCTCGCCGCAACCCGCTTTGAAGGCTTCGCCCGGCTTCGGGAGGGCAACTGGCGCCTCGCCCGGCAGGACGTGCCGTGGATCGAGTTCTCGTACCTCAGGGAGAAAAACCTCACCCAGGGCCGGCAGTTCTACCTTCGGAATGGGACCCGGGGATACGTGGTCCTGTGCTTCGCGGCGCCCGCGGCCTTCGAGAAATTCCGGACCGACTTCGATCGAACGATCAGGAGCTTCCGGTTCGAGTGAGCCCCCGTCGGGTCTTCAGCGCGCCGGCGGAGTCAGGAACCGGAACATCTGGCGGATCCGGTTGAGGATCGTGCGGGCGCGGTTCTCGTGCACGTGGGTCTCGGGGGCGCCGTCCGTCCGGGTGGAAGCCAGCTTCGCCAGCCGCTCCTGCGCCCGGGCCGCCAGAACCTCGCTCATGCGCTCGGCGACCGGCGGGTTGCTCCTCAGAAGTTCCGCGAAACTCTCGCGGTCGAGGCAGAGAAGCTCGGAGTCCTCCTCGGCGACGCAGGACGAATTGCGCGGCTCGCCGGTCAGGAGCGACATCTCCCCGAAATGGTCGCCGCCTTTCAGCTCCGCGACCCGCACCTCGGCCCCGCCTTCCGGATGGGACAGGACGGCCACCCGGCCGCTCCGGATGATGTAGAACGTCGAGCCCGGCTCCCCCTGCCGGAAGACCGATTCCCCCCGCGCGAAAACCTGGCGCGTCAGGTCATGGGCCAGCAGGTCAAGCTCCGCGGGTTGAAGGGGCTTGAGAATGTCGACGCCCCGGAGGAGGTTGAGGACCTCTTCCGGCCGACGTTCCGGCCGTTCGCGGTGCAGGAAGACCTCCCGGACCGGGAACGGAATGTGGAGGCCGTGGCGCTTCAGGTGATACCAGACGCCGCGGAGGACTTCGGCCTCGATCGCCGGCCGGCGCGCGACGTCCTCGATCCAGAATCGAAGCTCGTAGATTACGGCATGGTCCCCGTAATCGACCACGAACACCTCGGGGCCCGGATCCTTGAGCACCCCCTCCGTGGAGGCCATCATCGCGCCGAGGACCGACCTCACCTTGTTCGGCTGGGCGGCGTACTCCACGCCGACCCTTCGCCGGCAGAGATGGCGCGTCGTGGGGACGGAATAGTTCAGCAGGGTTCCCTTCGCGACGGCGCTGTTGGGAATGTGGATCAGGTCGTTGTCGCGCGTCAGGATCCGGGTCGACCGCCAGTTCGCGCCCAGGACCTTCCCCTCGCGCCCGTCGACTTCGATCCAGTCCCCGGGTTTGAAGGGCCGGTCGACGGAGAGCAGGGCTCCGGCGAAGATGTTCGACAGGCTCTCCTGCAGGGCGAGACCCACCACGATCGAGAGGATGGCGGAGGTGGTCAGGAGGGCGCCGATGTCGGTTCCAGGAAAGGCGCCCTTTACGGCCACCAGGAAGATCCCCAGGAACAGGACGGTCCGGAGCAGGTCCTTGGTGATCAAGGAAGCCGGCGGCCGGCCTCGCCACCGGGGAATCGCGTCGGCGAAGGCCGCGAGCAGCAGCTCGACAAGAGCGTAGCCGCCCGCGGCGATGAGGATGAACTCGGAGAGCTGGTAGCCGAGATGCGGGTACCGGCGCTCGACGGGAAGGAGCGCGTGGAAAAGGAGGAAGAAGGACGCCGCCACGGAGCCCAAAGCGAGGGCCATGCCGATGCGGCGTGAGCGGCCCCGCTGGACGCGTTCTTCGTCGCCGCGGGACAGGAGCCGGACCAGCGGCAGGATGGCACCGGCGGTGACCAGCCAGCAGGCGGCCAGGGCGCCGAGCGCGACCGCCGCCGCCCCGGGCGCCGAGACCGTCCCCTGACGGAACGCGGACAGAAGTTCCCGTAGGTCCATGGGGAGGGAACGCTTCTAACACACGCGCAGGGTCGGATCAAGGTCCGGAGGACCGGGTGGGGGGTCAGCGTCCAGCTTCCAGCCCCCCGTTCCCGGCTTCCGAAGCTCCGGGCCTCGAGCCGGATTCGGAGAGGGAAGATTCTTCCGTTGTCCCTCCGTCATTGCCTCGGGCTCGAAGCCTGGGACTTCGGGAACTGGGATCTCGGGAACTGGGAGCTGGAATCTGGCCCCGCGCCCGCCCGCTCGATCCGCTCCGCGCGGACGGCGACCGCCCCCAGGTGGTCCTCCGCCACCCCCGACACGATGAAGGGTCCGACCCCGCGCACGGACGACGCGAAGCGCCGGTAGACCGACGGGAAGACCGTCACCTCGAAGACCCCCGCCGCGTCCTCGAGGGTCAGGAACTCCATCGACGCGCCCGACGCCGAGTCGGCCACCCGCTGGGCGTCGAGCACGCCCGCGATCCGGACGCGCCGCCCCGCGTGCGCCTCCAGGTCCGCCGAGGAGATCATCCCCGCGAGGTCGAGCCCCGGCCGCAGGAGCTCCATCAGGTGGCTTCCGGGCGACATCCCGAGGACCTCGAACTCCCGCAGCCGCCTTTCCCGCCCGTCGAAGTCGGGGATCCGCGGGATCTCGAGGCTCCCCGGCTTCGCGCCGCCCTTCGAGGCCGTCAGCTCGAGAAGGAGTTCCGGCCGCGTCCGCCCGAGGAAGTCGAGCGCGCCGCCGAGGACGAGCGCCTTCGCCTCGGGGAGCGACGCCTCCGCGCGCCGCAGGAAATCCTGGAGCGACGCGAAGGGCCGCGCCGCGAGGACCGACCCGATCGCGCCCGACGAGAGCCCCGCGACGGAGTCGAGCCCGATCCGGATCGCGCCCCCCTCCGCCGCGAACTCGCGCCCCGACGCGTTCACGCACGGCAGGAGCGTCCGCACGCCGCCCCGGCGCGCCTCCTCCACGTAGACCCGCTTCTCGTACATCCCCTGGTTGTTGTTCAGCGCCGCCGTCCAGAAGGCGACGGGGTGGTGGGCCTTCAGCCACGCGGAGGCGACGGCGAGCTGGGCGTAGCTCGCGGCGTGGCTCATGCAGAAGGCGTAGCCGGTGAACTTCGCCATCTGCCGCCAGAGGTCCCGGGCCGCCTCCTCCGTCGTCCCGGCCGTCCGGCACCGCGCGAGGAAGCCGCGGCCGAGCGCCTCGCGCTCCGCGGGCGCCGCCTTCTGGAGGCGCTTGCGGAACCGGTCCCCCTCGGCGAAGGGCGTCCCGGTGAGCGCCGCCGCGACGAGCATGATGTCGTCCTCGTAGAGCATGACGCCGTGGGTCGGGCCGAGCGTCTCCGCGAGCGCCGCCGGCACGCTCCACGGCTCCAGGCCGCGCCGGCGCCGGATGAAGGCCTCCTTCATCCCCTCCCCCGCCGCCCCCGGGCGGATGAGCGCGAGCGCCTGCATGACGTCCGCGAGCCCCCGCGGCCGCATCATCCGGAGCAGGTGGCGCATCGCGGGCGACTCGAGCTGGTTCACCCCGATCGTCCGCGCCGACCGCAGCAGGTCCCCCGTCGCCGGGTCGCCATCGGGCACCGCCTCGGGGTCGAGCCGGTAGCCGTCGAGCGCCGAGACGAGGTTCACCGCCTCCTGGATCGTCGAGACGGCGCGGTTGCCGAGGAGGTCGATCTTCACGAGCCCGATCGCCTCCACCCCGTCCTTGTCGAGCTGGGTGATGACCACTCCTTTCTCGGCCCGCTGGACCGCGACGTGGCGGTCGATGGGCCCCGGCGTGAGGACGACGCCGCCCGGGTGGACCGAGAGGTGGCTCGGCGCGCCGAGGATCCGCCGCGCGTCGGCGAGGATCGCCTCGAACCGCGCGGGGTCGACGGGAAGCCTCCCCCGCAGGCGCGGCGGGAGGGGCCCGACCGTCTCCTCGCGGTCCACGGGGAGCGCCCCCCGAAGGGCCGCGATCTGCGGGTCCGAGAGCCCGTGCGCCCGGGCCGCCTCGCGGAAGGCGCCGCGCGCCTGGAAGGTGAGGTGCGACGAGACCATCGCGACGCGCTCCCGCCCGAACCGCTCGAAGACGTGGTCGATGATCCCGTCGCGCGTCCGCCAGCAGAAGTCGAGGTCGAGGTCGGGCCAGTCGGTCCGCCCCTCGTGGAGGAA